>JADJQT010000011.1 GCA_016712595.1 Rhodospirillales bacterium | reverse complement strand
TGATTTTCGATGCGGCCGAGAAGCCGTCCATTCGCCGCTGGGCGTTGTGCTTCACCGAGTATCAGGCACTGCGGTTGGTGTGTCTGCCGCTGGTCAGCCAATACCTGCGGGAGCCCATCGACGAAACGGCCGAGAAGAGCATCAAGGCGCTCAACACGGCGAGTTGCCGCGATCCGCCCCCGTTTTTCTCGGACTGGATCAGCCTGCTCTTCGCTGCGCAAGCACCTGCCGGAAGTGGGCATCGCGCCGCTGTTCGGCGGCCTGGACGCGGCGCTCGCCGCTCTCCGGCAACCGGAACCGCGCCCCGTCGGCTTGCGCGGCGAGTACCGCGAATCTGCTGGAAGCGATCCTCGCGTTGCGCAACGGCACCGCCCACGGCGGCCTGGCCGATGAAGCCGAGGCGGCGGCGCACGTTCGGGCTTACCTGCCGGTGCTGCATCAGGTGTTGCGCGCCTTCGCTTTCCTGGGCGATTGCGAGTTGCGGGTTTGCCGCGACCGGCCGGAGGCGATCCAGTCGGGCGATGCACGTTTGCGCCTGTTGCGCGGCGTCGCGCCGGGCGAGCCGGTGCTGACCGAGTTGTCGGACGACTTGAGCGACGCCCTGGCGGAATCGAGCGCGGTGTTGAGCGTGCCGGGCCGGCCGCCGCAGCCGCTGTATCCGCTGTTGCATCCGGTCGCGGAACGCGAGCCGCTCTATCTCTACGATGGCCATTACGGGATCCAGGTCGGCGTCAAGCAGGGCGTGGAGGAACGCAGCTACATTTATTATCTCGGCACGCACCACCGCGCCGAGGACACGCCGGCCTGCGGTCGGCTCAAGGACTTGCTGGCGGCGCGGCGCATCCACTTTTTCCTGAGCAAGGACAAGACCGCGCCCTGGACGATTGCGGACAGCGCGACCGATTATTCCCAACGCACCCTGAACGGGTTGCTGGGCAGCAAATACTTTCCGCCGTGTTATCTGCCGTTCGCGTCGATGGAACGGCACGTTGAACGCTTTCTGACCCTTCGGGCCAACCCGGCGCAATGGCCCAGCGACACCACCCGCCCGCGTTACGTCAACGGTCTGGTGCTGATCGGCTTGGCGGGGTCTGGGAAAACCAACTTGCTGGCGCATCAGGTCGAACAATGGCTCGCTGATCCCGGAAGATTGGCTGAGCGCGAGAACCGCAATCTGGTGCTGTTCCTGCGCGGCAACGGCGCTGTCGCGTTGCGGCCCGAGGGCTGTCGCCTGTTCCGCGACGTAGCGGAAGAGCTGGGCATCGCGGTCACTGCCGCCGGAAACCAGGGACAAGGCGAAATCGTCTTCGACCGCCGGTTTTAGCGGCTTCCGCGAATTGTTCGACCATTTGCACGGGCAGTGGAAAAACGACCGGGTGGAAGGACGGCGGCTGCTTCTGGTGCTGGACGCACTGAACGAAGCGCCGTTCGCCGAGATGGTGACCGACGAGGCGCTGGAGTTGATCGCGGTGGCGGCGTGCTATCCGTGGTGCAAGGTGATTCTCTCGACCCGGCAGGAGTGGCTGAGCCTTTGGGCGGGCAAGATGGGCGCTCAGGAAAAAAGCCGGCTGGAGGAACTGCGGCCCTGGCTGTACGTCGTCGAGCAGCCGGGAGAACACATGCAACAAAAGGGACCGCCGGTGCTGACGCTGGAGCCGTTCAGCGCCGAGCAGGCCGCCGAGGTGTATCGTCGCTATCAGGCGCACGCGGGCCATCCCATCGACGGCAAACGCATTCCCGCCTGTCGCGGCGCCTGGGAAACGCTGATCAAGCCGACCCGCGAGTTGCTGACCAATCCGCTGTATTTGCATCTGTTCATGGAGGCGTTCCGACGGTCGGGACGCCGAGGCCGGTGAAAAAAACCCGCCCGTCCTGTTCCGCCGGTACGTCGAGGCGGGCGATGGCGAACATCCCGGCCTGGAAGCCAGCGGTGGCGGCGGTCGTCGCCTGGTTGCTGGGGGATTTGGGCCGGCCCAGTGCCGATCTGGACGACGATGACGGTAACGCCATCCGCCGCGCCTGGGCGGCGGGTTTGAAACTGAGACCGAGGCGCGTTTGTTGCTCAGTCCGGTGGAAGGGATGGCGCACGAAGGCTTCATCGTCAAGCGGCTGGGCGAGGACGGCGGTGGGTATCGGTTCGTGTTCCAGACCGTGGCGGAGTATCTGATCTACCGTTATCTGCGATCCGCACAGCCTGCTCACGAAGACAAACTGGCCTACTGGACTCGCCGCGCGCAACCGGCAACGGTGTTTTCCGAATACGCCGGGGCGTTCGGCTTTCTGCTGCGCGACTGGGCGGCCAGCAACCAGTTGAATCGTCGGCCCGCTGGTGGAAGCGGCGTCGGGTTGGTTGGGCGGAGTGCTGACCACCTTTCTGGTCGAACAGGCGCACAGCGGCCATGTGCCCGGCCAGTGCAGCGCGGCGGCAGGACGCGGCGGCGCGGGCGTTGGAGGAAAACGGCGCGGCGGCCACGGCGCAGGCCTTTGATGCCGCGATTGCCGTGCAGGACGTCGGCTGTGCGCTAGCGGCACGGCGCTATTACCAAGCGTGCGTCGCCATCCGGGAAGCCCTGTGGGCGGCGCAGCTGGGCAGGTCGATATCGGCGATGGTCTGGCGATGGCCCACAACCTGGGCCTGCTGCTGAGCGCCGGCGGGCGCGGGACGGAGGCGGAAGCGGCCTACCGGCGCGCCGTGGCGCTCTGGGAACCGCTGTGGGCGGCGCACCCCGAGCGGGTGGACCTCGGCGACTGCCTGGCCTGGCCCCACAACAACCTGGGCACTCTGCTGAGCGCCGGCGGGCGCGGGGGCGGAAGGCGGAAGCGGTACCGCCGCGGCGTGGCGCTCCGGGAACCGCTGTGGGCGGCGAACCCGGAGTGGGTGGACCTCGGCTACGGCCTGGCCAGTGCCCACAACAACCTGGGCACTCTGCTGCAGGCGTCGGCGGGCGCGGGACGGAGGCGGAAGCGGCCTACCGGCGCGCGGTGGCGCTTGGGGAAGCGCTGTGGGCGGCGAACCCGGAGTGGGTGAACCTCGGCGACGGCCTGGCCCGGGTCCACAACAACCTGGGCACTCTGCTGAGCGGCAGCGGGCGGGGGGCGGAGGCGGAAGCGGCCTACCGGCGCGCGGTGGCGCTCATGGGAACCCCTGTGGGCGGCGAACCCGGAGCGGGTGGAGATCGGCGACGGCCTGGCCCGTGCCCACAACAACCTGGGCCTGCTGCTGAGCGCCGGCGGGCGCGGACGGAGGAAGCGGAAGCGGCCTACCGGCGCGCCGTGGCGCTCTGGGAACCGCTGTGGGCGGCGCACCGAGCGGTGGACCTCGGCGACATGCCTGCCCTGGCCACAACAACCTGGGCACTCTGCTGAGCGCCGGCGGGCGCGGGGCCGAGGCTTGGATTCACTTTGTCCGATCCGTGGATTAGAAGGCGATTACCGACCTGGCTTCTTCGACTCAAGGGTTGGCTCGACGCGCAGGAACCGTGGGCATCCCTCTGTTGTGGATGTAGAGCAAAGACCCTCAACGCCACGATTGCCAAAATCCTGGGCGCGCGGCTGGATCATGGTGATGCTCCTGGCGCCCCGCTCCGCTGATTCCGGGTGACTGGCAAGCCATCAGGGCACGGAGGCGGGCGGATCCTGCTTGATCTTGCTGCGGCGGAATTCACCGCTGGCCAAGAACCGACGCCACTGGCTCACCGTATCATCGCCCTGCGGCGACTGCCATTGCCCTTCTGCACCGACTGGCAACTTTATGAGGCCGCCGTGCAAGTCGGTTCGGACACCAGTGCGCGGGCTTTTCTGCACAGTGCTCTGGCCTTGTCCAAGTGTTGGATGGCAAAGGTGACTGCATTCATCGAGCAAATGCACTTAGCCCACCTGCTTTAAGCCAGGATGAACTCCTGATGGCTATTTACGCTTCTTCTGCGCAGCGATCCGCGCCGAGAGGTCGATTCCGCCTCGTCGGAGCGGTGGCAGAATTACCTTGGCTGAAAACGGCTGCCCCAGAAATCAAAGGATATGGAGGCCCAGATTCAGCCAACGATACATAAAAGTGACGAAAACGGCGTGCCTGTGGTGAGCGCAAACGTTCTTTACGGACGTTTCCTTTTCGTCAGTCGGTTCCGCGTGCCGGCGGATGGCAAGGTTGATATGTTCGATGACACACCGATCGCCCAGGATCTACCCGTTCGCAGCGAACGGTTTGTCAAACCGCTGCGCTTTGAAGTGGAGCAGTGAAGGAAGGAACCAATACCTGACGGATTGAACAGCCCTTCCCCTCTGTCTCGGCACACTTTGTAAAAAACCAGCGGCATTCAAAAAACCTCGGCGCGGCGCGTTTCTTCTCTTGAAACCCCGCTGTCGCCAGGGTCGCTCCTCCATGCCGCACCATCACTCTAGTCCTTTCCACCGCCTGGCCTGCTGGGCGGGACTTATCGTGTTCGGCCTCGCGCTTGCCCTACCCTGCCAGGCGCGCGTCGTCGGGTTGGTGCTGGACGATTCCGGCAGCATGGCACCCATCTTCGAGCGGGCGCAGTTCGCCACCCAACTGCTGGTCTCGGTGCTGGACCCCGACGACCGGCTGTACCTGGTCCGCCTCAACGGCGACGGCGGCCGGTCGGCGGCCCGCTCGACCTGAACGGCCGCCCGGCCCTGCTGGCGCAGATCCGCGACCGCTGGCAGGCGCTGCGCAACAACCCCGTACCCCCTACGCGCCCCTGGAGGCGACGCTCGCCGCCCTGATCGCCGCCGCCCAGCCCGGCGAGGAAGCCCGCCTGCTGGCGATCACCGACGGCGAATTCACCGATCCGCCCGCGCTCGCCGATCTGCGCCAACGCCTCGCCGCCCTCCAGGCCACCTTTCGCGGCAAGAATCTGGCGGTCCACTTCGTCGTCTTGCACCAGCAACGGGATTTGCGCGCCGTCATCGCCGCGCAGGGCGTCCGGGACGCGCTGCTGACCACTTTCAACGGCAGCCCGGACAGCGGGCGGATCGACATCGAGCGCGCCCAGGCCGTGTTCCCCGAACTGCGCCGGGCGATCACCGAACTGTACGGCGCCGACGCCGAGCAGCGCGGAACGGTGGTGCGCATCGACGCCCAACATTTGCACCTGCATCCCCCCTTCAGCATTCGGCGGCTGGTGGTGGCGGTGGCCGACGAACGCGGCCACGAACCGGCGCGCTTCCAATCCGCCAACTTCGCGCTGCGCCCGGACCCGCCGCCCCGGTTCCAGCCCGCCACCGCCACGCTCCGGGCCAACGTCTACCCCCTGCAACCGGCTCAACCGCTGTTGCCCGGCGCGGACTACCAACTGACCTTCGACCGGCCCCTGCCGCCGGACACCCAGGTCCTGTTCGACAGTGGCCTCGAACTGGAGCTGCGCTTCTTCGTCCACGGCCAGCC
>JADJQT010000010.1 GCA_016712595.1 Rhodospirillales bacterium | reverse complement strand
GGCGGCGCTTGGAACTCCACGATCTAAAGTTGAAGTCGTTCCAGCATCATCTGTGGGATGGATCTGGTCACCGTGGTTGATCGGGGCTCTCGTGTCGCTGAAGGAATCCCGGGGATGGGGGATCTGGCGGCGCATTTCTCCACGCCACGTTCGAGCCAAACTCCCCGGTGATGTAGAGGAAGACGGAAATTGCTGTTGCTGCTTATTTTCAAGAAAGGACTTGAGGCAGCAATTACATGAGAAACCACCAACACCGAAATTGGAAGCAAAGATAGTTGAGAGCACCGGAGAACTGATCGCTCAAAGAGAGCTAGATATATTGGCTAACGTATTTTCAAATAACGTGTGCTTCCTTTTTCAAGATTGCTCAAACATGTGGAGCCTCAAGCAACAGGGTATTCCCTGTTGTCAGCGACGAATTATGATCGCCTAATCGAAGTCTGGGTCTAAGAGGTTGGTTTTAGTTGGGACACACTCTTCGTTGTTCCCGCCGGTGAGCTTAACGAGAAAGAGAGAGCAGGCTTAGCTTTTTCGGAGGCTACACTTCGGCGGTAGGAATGTTCAGTATCGTTTCCGTGACCGCGTGAATGTCTTCAAACCTCACGGTAGTCTGACTGGTATTATCGCGAAGGAAAGCCCGTCCGTCATCCCGGGGATCTTGCGTTACCACGCCTAATAATAACGCCAGGTATAAAATAAACTCCGTAGAGGATACGAGAGTCCATTTGATCGTCACCGCGAGCGCGCCAATGATGCGATTGATAAAGCAAGACAAAATCCTCGTATTAGGTTACGGATTTAATGATGACCATCTGGAAACATACCTGAGGAATCGCATTATGAGTGGCACTCAACTCTAATACTGACGCGTAACCTTTCAGAGAAGGCGCTGCAATTCGCTCGCCAGTACGCCAATGTGACAGCAGTTCAGCAAGCGTCCTCCGCAGGTAGATCCGGATCGTCAGTTTTTTTGGGAACGAAGGAATCTTTCCTCGCAGACCTCGCCATTTGGGACCTTGATTGTTTTATCGCGGAGGTACTGGAACCATGACCCAACCTGCGATTGAGTTCGCCGACATCGACAGGATTGGTAGAGTAAGCTTCGGTCGACACGAGTCGCGTTGCGATTGATGTCACCAACTCCTCCTCCTAACTCGGATCGGCATTGGGCAATTGATTGCCATTCGCGGAATAACCGAACGCGAATATCTTATTGCATTGGTGGAACGCGTCACCCGCTCTATGCGAGAAGAATTGCCGGATCTTGAAGAAGCAGGAGATCAAGGCGCTATTGGCGGCGATTCTACCGATTTCATCGTTAGCGTGTTGATTGGCACATTTCGTACAGTCGAAGGAACTGGTAAATACCTTTAAACGTGGTGCTGATAGCTTTCCACAGATCGATCGAGATTGTTATGTCATTGAAGGCGCTAATCTTCAGCGGTTTATGGGAATACTCGGCCCGGTTTTGGTAAAATGAGCGATTAAAGCTCGGAACATTTGTTGCGGATCGGTCCGCCGATGCGATTGCAAGCGGCGATAAATTCTTTCTCAACGACATGCTGCAATTCTCGGGAGCACTGGTTCCGGAAAAGCTGGCTTAGTGGCGCTGGTTTTGGAGCGGGCAGCGAAGCTAGAATTCCCAAACATCATCGTTTTTGACATGCACGGCGAGTATGCACCCTCGCTGATAGAACCGCAGGCGGATCTGCGCGACGCTTTCGCATTGCTGGCCCAGGTGATCTCGAAAGACCAGGCGATGAGGTGTTGTTTCTGCCTTATTGGCTGCTTAATAGAGATGAGATGTTGTCCATGATATTAGATAGAAAATGACCAAAACGCACCGAATCAGGCATCTCGATTTATACCACATGTACGGACACTAAAGGGTGACACTCTCGATGCGGAGAAAAAGAAAGAAATCAAGAAGACATTTACCGTTGACTCTCCAATTCCGTACGCAATTCAAAAACTTATTGGATTACTTCACTGTGACAATACAACGAAATGAATTGGAAGATCAGGCCCCATTAAAGGGGACTGGGAGGATAAATTAACGCGCTTATTGTCTCGTCTGGAATCAAAGATAGAGGATAGAAGATACGGATTTATGTTTTCTCCGCCAGATACGGCGATGAAATACGAGTGGTTGTCTGCTCAAATACGTGGACTGCTTGGGTCGGAACGCGATTCCGGCATTAAGATCATCGATTTTTCAGAAGTACCAGCAGACGTACTACCCGTTGTGACAGGAACGCTTGCCAGACTTCTCTATAGTGTCCAATTTTGGATGGATGCAAAGAAGCGTACACCCGTTACATTGCTGTGTGATGAAGCGCACCTATACCTGCCAGTTAGGGATGATGCTGATGCCGTTCAGCGCCAAGCTCTCGGTTCGTTCGAAAGAATTGCCAAGGAAGGCCGTAAGTACGGATTTTCGCTTGTCGTCGTCAGCCAGCGCCCTTCGGATGTTAGCCGAACGATCCTGAGCCAGTGCAACAATTTTTTGGCATTGCGTCTGACTAATGAAACAGATCAAGGCGTGATAAAGCGGCTGGTGCCGGATTCACTTGTTGGGTTGACAACCATGTTGCCGCTACTTGACACTGGAGAGGCTTTGCTCCTGGGCGATGCTGTCCTGTTACCGACTCGCATTAAGCTCGACATTCCAAGAATTACGCCAGACAGTGCGACGCGTGACTTTTGGAGGGAATGGGGTATGCGCAAGCCGGAAGATGAGGCAATACGGTTAGCCGTCGAACGCCTTCGAAGCCAATCGCGCTCCTGACGGCTCCTTTGCGGTTTAAGCGTCACCTTGGACGTTCGTTTGTGGCCGCAAGAAACCAACGCACATGGGATAAAGCGTTGGATTACGACGGAACGATCAAGGGCGGAATTGAAACCGCGACACCGCCCGAGGATAGCACCAGTGCGCGCGGGACGGTGGGCGCGGATCGGATCGGATGGCGGTTGCCGCGGGCGTTGATCCCCGGGCCCATTCAAACTACCCTTTTCGGGTTATGTCTGATCGCGCCATGCCCAGCCTCAGCGAAACCGAACGGCTCGACCGTCTGCGCCTGATCCGCAGCGAGAACGTCGGGCCGATCACCTTCCGCCGATTGATCGAACGCTATGGCTCGGCAGGCGAGGCCCTCGCCGCGCTGCCCGATCTCGCCCGGCGCGGCGGCCGGCGCGGCTCCGTGCGGATCTGCCCGCCCGCCCGGGCACAAGCGGAGATGGAGTCGCTCCGCGCTTGCGGTGCGCGGCTGATCATCTGCGGCGATGCCGACTACCCGCCCCTGCTGGCGGCGATCGACGATGCCCCGGCGAGCGTCGCGCTGATCGGCGACGCCGGCCTGCTCACCGCCGCCGCCATGGCCGTCGTCGGCAGCCGCAACGCCTCGCTGAACGGAAGGCACACAGCCGCGGAACTCGCCCGCGATCTCGGCGCCGCCGGCTTCGTCGTCGTTTCCGGCCTCGCCCGTGGCATCGACGGCGAAGCGCATCGCGCGGCGCTTCCCTACGGCACGATCGCGGTTCTGGCGGGCGGCGTCGACGTCTGCTATCCGCAGGAACATCAGGATCTTTACGCCCGCATCAAGGAGAGCGGGGCAATCATCGCCGAGGCACCGCCCGGCATGGCGCCCCAGGCGCGCCATTTCCCCCGCCGCAACCGGCTGATCTCCGGCCTCGCGCGCGGCGTCGTCGTCGTCGAGGCCAACCTGCGGTCCGGCTCGCTGATCACCGCGCGCATGGCCGGCGAGCAGGGGCGCGAGGTCTTCGCCGTCCCCGGCTCGCCGCGCGATCCGCGCGCGCGCGGTTGCAACGAGTTGATCCGCCACGGCGCCACCTTGACCGAATCCATCGCCGATATTCTGGCGGTTCTCCCGGCGCCGGCGGCGCCTCGCATACCGCGACCTGCGGCGATGGCGAGCGATGCGAGTCGCCCGCCGATCGCGGTCGCCCCCGCTTCGACGCCTCCGCCCGCCCATGCCAAGAGCCCGTTGCGAACGGGCATCGATGCGGATCCGCCCGACGCGGCGCGTCGGGCGGTTGCCGAAACGCTCTCGCCGACGCCGGTTGCGGTTGACGAAATCATCCGCACCTGCCAATTGTCGCCGGGCCTGATCTCGACAATTCTGTTGGAGTGGGAATTGGCGGGCCGCCTTGAGCGGCATCCGGGCAATCGCGTTTCGCTGATCACGTAACTCGCGGAGGCTTGCGAATGGACGTGGTGATCGTCGAATCGCCGGCCAAGGCGAAGACGATCAATAAGTATCTCGGCGGCGGTTATACCGTTCTCGCCTCCTACGGACACGTCCGCGATCTGCCGGCGAAGGATGGTTCCGTGCGCCCGGACGCCGACTTCGACATGGACTGGGAAGTCGACGCCAAGGCCGGCAAGCACCTCAAGGCGATTGCCGAAGCACTGGATGGCGCGCAACACCTCTACCTCGCCACCGACCCGGACCGGGAAGGCGAGGCGATTTCCTGGCACGTGTGCAAGGTGCTGGAAGAAAAGAAGCTGCTCGACGGCATTGATATCAAGCGGGTGGTGTTCAACGAGATCACCAAGAACGCCATCGTCGACGCCTTCGCCCGCCCGCGCGAACTTGATCGCGAACTCGTCGAAGCCTATCTCGCGCGGCGGGCACTCGACTACCTCGTCGGCTTCACGCTCGCCGGTTCTCTGGCGCAAGCTGCCTGGCAGCCGGTCGGCCGGGCGCGTCCAGTCGGTGGCGCTGCGGCTGATCTGCGAGCGCGAATCCGGAGATTGATAATTTTCGCTCGCGGGAATACTGGACGGTCGAGGGCACCTTTCGCAAGGCGGGTGGCGAGACGCTAACCGCCGCCCTCACCCGCCTCGATGGCCGCAAGCTCGAAAAGTTCGACCTCGCCGACGAGGCGTCGGCCTTAGCGGCGGTGCGCGCCGCCGAAGCCCGCACCTACGCGGTCGATCTGGTCGAACGCAAGCAGACCCGGCGCAATCCGGCGCCACCGTTCGTCACCTCGACCTTGCAACAAGAGGCCTCGCGCAAGCTTGGCTTCGGCGCCAGCCACACCATGCGCGTCGCTCAGCGCCTCTACGAAGGGGTGAGCATCGATGGTGAGACGGTCGGTCTGATCACTTATATGCGGACCGACGGCGTGCAGATGTCGGGAGAGGCGATCGCCGCCGCCCGTCGGGTGATCGAGCGCGAATACGGCGCCCGGTACGTCCCGGAAAAGCCGCGCCTTTATAAAACCAAGGCAAAGAACGCGCAGGAGGCGCACGAGGCGATTCGGCCGACGGACCTCGGCCGCAAGCCGGCCGACGTCGCCCGTTTCCTCGATAACGATCAGCGCCGCCTCTATCAGCTCATCTGGCAGCGGACCCTGGCGAGCCAGATGGAGTCGGCCATTCTCGATCAGGTGGCGGTCGACATCGCTTCGCCGGACGGGCAGGTCGTGTTTCGCGCCACCGGCTCCGTCATCGCCTTCGACGGCTTTCTGCGCGCCTATCGCGAGGGCCGCGACGATCCCGAGACCGAGCGCGCCGGCACGCCGGCGCCCGCCGACGACGATACCGAGCGGATGCTTCCGGACGTCGCGCGCGGCGAGGCCCTCGATCGCGTCAGCGTGACGCCAAACCAGCACTTTACCCAGCCACCGCCGCGCTTTACCGAGGCGAGCTTGGTCAAGCGGCTCGAGGAACTCGGTATCGGCCGGCCGTCGACCTACGCCAGCATCCTTTCGGTTCTCCAGGACCGCAAATACGTCCGGCTTGAGCAGCGGCGTTTCATTCCCGAAGATCGAGGGCGACTGGTGACGGCATTTCTCGAAAGCTTTTTCGAGCGTTACGTCGCCTACGGCTTTACTGCCGATATGGAGGAGAAGCTCGACGACGTCTCGGGCGGCCGGCTCGACTGGAAGTCGGTATTGCGCGACTTCTGGCGGGACTTTTCCGCTGCGGTCGACGGCACCCGGGAACTGCGGGTGAAGGAGGTTCTCGACGCCCTCGACCGGCTGCTTGGCCCGCACTTCTTCCGCGAAGGCGAGACCGGCGCCGATCCGCGCCGCTGCCCGAATTGTGCCGATGGCCGGTTGGGGTTGAAGCTCGGCAAGTTTGGCGCCTTCATCGGCTGCTCGAACTATCCCGACTGCCGCTACACGCGACCGCTGGTGCCCGTGAGCGGCGATGACGCGCAACCGTCGGCCGTCGGCAGCAACGGCGTGCGTGTGCTCGGCGACGATCCGGCGACCGGGCTGCCGGTCAGCCTGCGCAAGGGGCCGTACGGCTATTACGTCCAGCTTGGCGAAGCGACCGCGGTGGCGCCCCCGGCGGCCGACGACAGCGGCATGACGGAAAAGAAGCCGGAGAAGAAGACCAAGAGCCGCAAGAAGGCGAGCGAGCCGGCGGTGATCAAACCGAAACGCATGTCGCTGCCGCGCGGCGTCGACCCCGAGGTGATCGATCTTCAACAGGCGACAGCTCTGCTCTCCCTGCCGCGCAGCCTCGGCCCGCATCCGGAAACCGGGCAGGAGATCAGTGCTGGGCTCGGTCGCTTCGGCCCTTATTTGCGCGCGGGCGATACCTATGTCTCGCTGAAAGGCGACGACGACGTGCTCTCGATCGGCCTCAACCGCGCCGTCGACCTGCTCGCCAACGCCAAGACGCCCAAGGCCAGGGGCAAGGACCTCGGCGCCCATCCGGACGACGGCAAACCGGTCACGCTCAAGGATGGCCGCTACGGTGCCTACGTCGAGCACGGCAAGCTGCGGGCAACCCTGCCCGAGGGCACGAATGCGGAAACGCTCGGGCTTGATACCGCTCTCGCGCTGCTGGCGGACAAGGCGGATCGCGCCCCGGCGGGCAAGGCGAAGAAGCCGGCGAAGAGCAAGGCGAGCACGGTGAAGCCCGCGACACGCGCGTCCGCCGCGACGAAACGCGCGCCAAACCCGGGCCGCACGAGAAAGGCATCCGCCGCGACGCGTCCCCAACGCAAGCCCTCGGCGAGTCCGGAATGACTGGACCGTTTGCACCGGTGCAAATCGCAGGCGCGCCGTGCGACGGCTGAGCCCCGGCTCCGCCAGGCCCGCGCCGTTTCCAACCCGCGAACAGCTCATCGACTTCGTCCGCAGCGCCGAGAGCCGCGTGGGAAAGCGCGAGATCGCCCGCGCCTTCCGCCTGGATGCCGATCAGAAGCTGCAGCTCAAAAAAGTGCTCAAGGACCTGGAGAAAGACGGCGCGATCGGCCGCGCGACCGGGCGGCGATATCAGGACCCCGGGGTGTTGCCGAGCGTGTGCGTCATCGAGATCGCCGACATCGACGTCGACGGCGAGATGACGGCGCGGCCGTTCAACTGGACCGAGGGCGCGCCACCCTTGATCCGCGTCTCCCCTGACCGGCGCAGCCGCTCAGCCCTGGCGCCCGGCGATCGCGTGCTCGCGCGCATGCGCGAAACCTCCCCCGGCAGCTATGAAGCGCGGCCGATGCGCAGGCTCACCGCGGCTGCCGATCGGACCTTGGGCGTGGTCACGGTCGTCGGCGAGAGCCTACGCATCGTGCCGGTCGACAAGCGTGCCCACGGTGAGTTCCTGCTGGCGGCGGATGCCACGGCGGGCGCGCAGCCGGGCGAACTCGTCTGGGCCGAAGTGCAGCCTGGCCGGCCGCTGGGCCTCAAGCAGGCGCGCGTCGTCGAGCGCCTCGGTCCAACGATGGGGCCGAAGACGATCTCACTGATCACCATCCACGATCACGATATCCCGCACCGCTTCGCGCCGGACGCGCTGGACGAGGCAACGTCCGCCGGTCCGGCATCGATGTCGGGGCGCACCGATCTGCGGCGCGTTCCACTGATAACGATCGACGGCGCCGATGCGCGCGACTTCGACGACGCCGTCTGGGCCGAGCCCGACCCTGAACCGACCAACGACGGCGGCTGGCACCTGCTCGTCGCCATCGCCGACGTCGCCCACTACGTGCGGCCCGGCAGCCCACTCGACCGGGCCGCGCTCGAACGTGGCAACTCCGTCTACTTTCCCGACCGGGTCGTCCCGATGCTGCCGCACGAGCTGTCGAACGGCTGGTGCTCGCTGGTTCCGCGCGAGGATCGGCCATGTCTCGCCGCCCATCTTTGGATCGACGCACAAGGCTCCCTCCTGCGCCACCGCTTCGAACGGGCGATGATGCGCTCGGCCGCGCGCCTGACCTACGAGCAAGTGCAGGCGGCACGCGACGGCCAACCGGACGACGTGACCGGGCCGCTCGCCGGGCCGGTCCTGGAGCCGCTCTACGGTGCCTTCAGCGCCCTGGAGCACGCCCGGCGCGCCCGCGGCGTGCTCGAACTCGACGTTCAGGAGCGCCAGGTCCTGATCGGAGCCGACGGCGACGTCGCCGGCATCCGCCTTCGCGCCCGCCTCGACAGCCACAAGCTGATCGAAGAGTTCATGATCGCCGCCAACGTCGCCGCCGCGGAGGCGCTGGAAGAACGCAAGCTGCCGGTGATATACCGGGTGCATGACCAACCGTCACGGGAGAAGCTCGAGAGCCTTCGCGATTTTCTCAAGACCCTCAACCTCGCGTTCGCCCGTGGCCAGGTCGTTCGCTCGCGCGACTTCAATCGCATCCTCGAGCAAGTCGTCGGCCGGCCGGAAGCACGTCTCGTCAACGACGTCGTTCTGCGCAGTCAGGCGCAGGCGGCCTACGATCCAACGAACATCGGCCATTTCGGTCTCGCGCTTCGCCGCTACTGTCACTTCACCTCGCCGATCCGCCGTTATGCCGACCTGCTCGTCCACCGGGCCCTGATCGCGCTGCTGCATGCCGGCGACGACGGGCTCAGGGGCGATGGCGCGGATTTTCCCCGCATCGCCGAACACATTTCAGGCACCGAACGGCGAGCGGCAGCGGCCGAGCGCGATGCCGTCGACCGGTTCACGGCGGCGTTTCTCGCCGAGCGCGTCGGCGCGTCGATGCCGGGGCGGATCAGCGGCGTAACCCGCTTCGGGTTGTTCATAACCCTTGATGAGTCCGGCGCCGACGGCCTCGTTCCGATCAGCACCCTGCCCGACGATTACTACGTCCACGATGAGGCGTCGCACCGTTTGATTGGTCGGGCGCATGGGCTCGCCTTTCGTCTTGGCGATCGCGTCGAGACGCGATTGATCGAGGCCAATCCGCTCACCGGCGGTATCCTGCTCGAACTTATGGGTGGAATCCGCGAACCGAACCGGCGCGGGGGGCGCCCCCCCAAGGTGTCACGCTCCCCGAAGACGTCACGCCCGGTGCGTCGGCGCCGCTAAGGGCGGAGATTCGCTGCATGTCTGACTTCGTCCCGCTACCCGCGATCGCCGAATTTATCTTCGAACAGGCAAGTTTCCCCGCCGCCCATGCGTCGACGATCGCCAGCACGACGGATAGCCTCGTCGCGGCCTGGTTCGGCGGCACGCGCGAGGGACACCGCGATGTCGGTATCTGGGTCGCCCGTAAGGAGGGCGCTCACTGGGTGCACCCGATCGAGGTCGCCGACGGCCGCATCGCCTTCCGCCGCCGCGTCCCGTGCTGGAATCCGGTGCTGTTTCAGCCACGCCTGGGACCGCTCTTGCTTTTCTACAAGCTTGGGCCGAGTCCCAGCCGCTGGTGGGGCATGATGGCGACTTCCACCGACGGCGGCCGCACCTGGAGCGATTCGCGCCCACTTCCCCGGGGCATCCTCGGACCGATCAAGAACAAGCCGATCGAGTGCGCCGACGGACGCTTGCTCTGCCCGTCCTCCGATGAGCAGGGACGCTGGCGCGTGCACGTCGAATTCTACGATCCCGCGAGCGATGGCTGGCACCGAGGTCCATCGTTGAACGACGGACGGACCTTCGCCGCGATCCAGCCGTGCCTGCTCACCCACCCCGGCGGCGAGACGCAGATGCTGTGCCGGACCCGGCAGGCGACGATTGGCTCATGCCGATCGCAGGACGGCGGAAAAACGTGGTCGCCCCTGGAAGCAAGCGAACTACCCAATCCCGACAGCGAATCGACGCGGTGAACTTGGCGTCAGGCCACGTGCTGCTCGTCTACAACCACAGTCAGACAGGACGCTCGCCCCTCAACCTTGCCATCAGCAGCGACGGCAAACACTGGTCGGCGGTGGGCGTCCTCGAAGACGAACCCGGCGAATTTTCGTATCCGGCGATCATCATGGACACCGCCGGACGGGTGCACGTCACCTACACCTGGAACCGGCGGCGTATCCGCCATGTCGCGTTTCTCGCCGAGGACATCCGCCCGCTGCCGATGGAGCATGGAATGTGGCCCGCCGGTGCGCCGAAACTGGGTGCGCCAAAACTGGGCTCCCCGTCGCCACTCTAAGCTGAGCCGTCTTCGCCGGCGGTGGCGAGCAGCCGTCAAGCCACCCCGAGATGCGATAAAATAGATCAGCGCGCCGCCTAGCGCGACCATGGCGGCGATGCTGGAAATCAGCAGAATCCCGCAAACGACGGGAACAACAACATCCGGGTAGTCCGAGGCAATCGCGACACCTTTTCCACTCGTCCGCCCGGAACCGGCCTCCGCCCGCAGCGTTGATCTCGCGGGTGCTTTGATCCCCTTTGCTCTTCCCCTTCAGCACCTGATCTCCGGGGCGGTCGATCTCCGGCCGCCCCCCTTTTTCGCGCGCGCGTCAGGGGCGATGAGAGATGTTCCCGCGCGATGATCCTTAAGGCGGTTCAAGTCCGCCGGCTCAGAACAGCGTACCGATTCCCGCGAGCCCGTTTTCGCCGACGGTCAAGGTGAATTGCGGCGCGTGATCCTTGGAGTCGGGCCCGCCGTAGATCTCGAATTCCGATACGGCGCGCGGCGGATTGATCGCAACGCCGGTTTCGTCCCACGAAAACAAGAGCGCCGGAAACGTCAGCGCGTTGAAGCCGTCCGAGGGATATTTCCAGGCGTTGAACGTTACACGGCCGTTGACGCAAGCGACCGCGGTCCAGAAGAAATCCTCGGAGCGGCAGGTAAAAAGGCCCCTTCGGCGCCGGCTGGAAAAAGCCGCTGGTCACCAGTCTTTCGTCGAGCGCGTCGATGTCGCGCGCCGACAGCGTGCCGCGCGCCTTTCGTCCAGCGAACGGCGCGAGAATATCGAGCGGATCACCGATGATCGCGCCCGGATCCAAGGTCACGTCGCTGAGATCCGACGGCCCCAGCACCCGCGCGCGCAGGACGAAACCGCCGCCCTGCCGCTGCCGGTGCGATGTCGTAGGTTCGCGCCTGCTTGATATAGATTCCATTGTAAACAAAGCGATAGAGATCGGTTGAGCCCTTGCGCAGCGCGCGGATATCATCGCCGTTAATGTAGCTGAACCAGGTGAAGCGCTGAGACAGCGCGTCGTCATGGCCTGCGTAGCTGCACGACGACAAGACCGCCGCCAGCGCGACGACGGCGCCACGGGCAACGCGCGAAATACATCTAATAATTGCATAACTCATTTCGCGGTCATCCCTCATCCCTGGCGCCTCGGCCTGGACGCATTAGCGTGGTCCGCAGATGTTCGCTGATTTGCCACAATTATACCGCCTTGACGGTATTTATTTCCCGTGATGCCCCTCGAAAGTGGCATTATGACAACGATTTCTACATAGTTTAGCGGTTAAGGTTACAACCGCTTCCGCTCTTTCGCTCCAGTGGACCAGGGTCCCATGAAACAGGTTACACGCACGAGTTGTGATAAGCGTCACAGTTTTCGCGCCGCGAATCAATATCTTTAGCGGGAAATTACCAGGATGTCGCAAGGAAAATGGGCGCGATTCCACCACAGATTGTTGCGGATTTCTACGATGCGAGCCTTGATGCGGCCGGCCACGGAGGCGCTGTTCGCCATAGCGGGATGGTGCAAGGCCGACGCGGCGTTCCTGCTGAACCACGACTTCGGCACGGGAACGGGCGCGATCGAGCGGGCGATCGGCATCGGTGCCGACGCGCAGGCGAGCTATCGCCACCACCACGGCAAGGCGAATGCGTGGCTGCAGGCAGAGCACTTCTTTCGCGGTGCAAACGCCGTCGTTCGCGGCAGCGATATCCTCGACGCACACGCGATCAAGTCGACGCCGTTCTATCGCAGCTGGTTGAAGCCCATCGGCATCCTGCCCCACCTGTTCGCCGTGCTCGAGCGGCAGAACGGCCGTGGTACCTTTGCTGGTGCTGGCGCGACGCGAGCAGAAAGCCGATTTCAACGACGAGATCGTCGAGGACCTCGGCGCGCTGCTGCCGGCGCTCAGTCGCGCGGTCCGCGTCGATGCGTCGCTGCGGGCGCACCGGGCGCTCGAGCGGTCGGCGATGCGGGCGATCGATCTGATGCCGTGCGGCGTGGCTATCCTCGATCGCAACGGTGCCCTGATCGAGGCCAACCCGTTCGCCAAGGCGGTGATCGACGCGCACGAAGGCGTCGTCATCATCAATGGCGGTCTCGCCACCGACGTCGCCGGCCGGCGGATGAAGCTCAGGGACATGCTGCCCAGCGGCCTGAAACGACCAGCAAGGCGGTCGCCGACCATCTGTCGATGCTCTCGGTACCGCGAGCCTCGGAAAACGGCCGCTCAATCTGATGATCGTGCCGCTCGACGATGCGCTCGACGGGCGCGCTCCGGACGGACCGGCTGCCCTGCTGTTCATCGGCGATCCGGAGCGGCCGGCGACGTTCGACCAGACGCGCATCGCGCGGCTGTACGGGCTGAGCCGTGCCGAATCACGGGTGGCGGCGTTGCTCGCCAGCGGCTACCGGCTGGAGCAGGTGGCTGAATCGCTCGGCATCGCCTACGAGACGGTGCGCAAGCACCTAAAGCAGATATTCAGCAAGACCGGCACCTACCGCCAAGCGGAACTGGTGCGCATGCTGGTGACCGGACCCGCGGGCCTGGCGATCTGATCCATCGCCCCCGTTCGGACACCTCGCCCGGACGCCCTCGCCGACGCGCTTGCAACGGCGTCTTGGCCGCCATTTCGGCAGACCGCGAGCGTAGGGCGGGTCGAGCGAAGCGATACTTGCCAAGCCAATGGAACCGAAAACACCCCATCGTCGACCAACCGACTCCACGTCGCTCACGCCGCGTCGTGCGCAATCCCCCGACGGCCTCCATCCCGCCGGAAAGAACCCGCCCCCTCGGCCGGACCCGCGGCCACAAGGCATCACCCGCGATCCCTCGGCGCCCCATCTATGACCCGCATCACTCGACGCCCACCCTCGCCGGCCTTACCCTCCCCCTTCGGGTCGATTACGCCGGCGATTGTTCGGGAGTCCTCGTGCCACCCGACGTCACGGCGTCTTCAAGGGGGGCCATCATGCACGATATCCCAGAAGCGACTTTTTCAGCCGGACGCGTCCTTGCGTCCGCTATTGTGTGGAAGAGATCGAAACGCCGTAGATGGGGTAACTACTCGGTCGCCGTGCGGTTGCGACGCCAGAACCTCGTTTTCCGCATCTTATGCGGATTCCTCTAATCAGTGTTGCGCATGGTCTGAATATGCACACTCCCGATTTCACGTGATGTTCTCGTCACACTTTGATGCGCAGCGCAAAGCCAAACTGGAAGCGGTTTCTGACTTCAACGTGATTATTGACCGCATCGTTTCCGAAGCCAGACTGTCGAAGTTCGAGGTCTGTCGCGGCAAGGAAGGAGTTTGAAAAGCTGCTTGCGTCCGCAGTTTGAGCTGGCAGTCTCAGCAGACACGGCAGATTTGTTCTTCAACAGCCCAGTTGGATACCGCGCGCAATATCTCATGGACGCCGATGAGGGTCAAAGATACAACGGCCGCCTTCTCCGCGCGCTTCGCGACAAACTCTTGCTTTCGCCTCAACGGTGCAGCCGAAACACCCGATGAACGCAAAGGATATTGAGTTTTCTCTTCTAGCATGCTCAGCGAAGGCGTGGCTGCCTGAGGCTTCCTTTTGCTTCAACCATGACTTGATCGAAGATATTCCAGTTCCTCTTTGGCGTCGGAACGCTCAGCGCACTTGAGGCGTTCGGCCGGCATAAGGCCCGAGCCAGAGAAGAAGGAAAAAGCGATATGGGGCCTGCGCGCACCGCGGGTTTCTGCTATAGACGTTAAGGGGGCCTTTCTTACGCCGAGCGACAAAGCAGAGGTTGTTCCCTTCGACAAGATCACTCGACGATACGACATTCGGGCCTATGGTTACGCCTAGTTGAGATGTGGTACCCAACAAAGAGCGCTAGCCGAAGTTGCTGCCGCTGCTTCGCGTCTCCAAGGGGCTCCTGAGCTTAGTTCTTGAGCAGCAGGTTCGAATAATATGCCCGTTTACGACCCGCCATACAAAGCCGAATTCCTAGACTCCTGGGACTCGGTGGAAAACTTCTTTTCCGAGAGGCGCGTGGAACAAGACGGCTGGATCTACCGGGGCCAACAGAATGCAGGTTGGCCACTGGAAACGACCTTAGAAAGAGCGATCGCCCGGCGCCAAGTTTCGCTTTCAGAGGCCCCGAAAATTGAAAAAGGCCTTGTTCGAAGGTTTAGACGACAAATACATCATTATCCAAATGAGATGCCGATTAGTTGCCCAAACTTCATTGGAGACGCTCGCTCTCATCCAACACCACGGTGGCCCAACACGTCTGTTGGACTGGTCGTACCCTTTTCGTTGGCGTCTACTTCGCCTTGGAAGCCGCTGCACCAGGTGCTAGTTGCGCTGTTTGGGCCTGGACCGAGATTGGTGGCGTGCGAGCTCGTCATTTGCTTCCAGACGAAGTCAAAAAAGGTCATAGAGAGAGACAAGAACGCGAAGAACGAAGAAACGGTACTCGCTATTCTTGATCATTCCCCTCCTCTGAAAACCATTCATCCGCTTAATCCGCTCCGCCTGAGCGAGCGACATGTATACCAACAGGGAGCCTTTCTAGTCCCCGGCGACATTACGGTGCCATTCATGGGTAACCTTGGTGAAATCGCGGTCTCCTCAGAACCTGATCATCTGATAAAGATAGAGATCAAGTGCAGTTGCAAGCTACTGCAAGAGGCGACGGAGAACCTTCATAGAATGAACGTGAATCGGGCGAGCCTATTCCCAGGACTGGACGGCTTCGTCAAGCACCTGGAACAACTGATAGCGATTGAGCGAGCCCGTGCGGTTGACTGAATGCCCCGCGATAAGGCCAAGAACGCGGACAACAAAACGCGGTGTGCCTTTGTCGCCCCGCATTTTGCCGCCGGCTATGGCGTGCGTTAGCAAGCAGTTCGGATTGCACCACAATAGCGTGTGTCGCCCGGTTCCGCTTGTCCCCGATAGCTGACGCCAAGAGCGTCTGCCCCATGCCGCCACCAACGTCCGCAGCTGGCGATTTCCATCCGTCACCTCTCCTAATTTCGACCATCGCCCTCCCACGCCCGCGACATCATCATTCTCCTCATATAGGTAGTTTGCCTCGACGTCGTGGCGGTGGGGGCAGCATCGTTGGGTGCGGGTGCGGGAGGATCGATGCGAGGGTGCGGATTGGCAGCGCGCGGCGGGCGTAGACGGGCGTTCGTTGCGGCCGCGGTGCTGGCGGGTGCTCGCCGGCTGTTCCCCGCCGGCCACGGACGGCGATAGCGGCAGGAACGCGGCGGCGGATTTGCGGCGATCTCGTCGACGAGCTGGACGGTGCAAAGCATCGGCGGGAGGCCGGCGATCGACAGCCCGCAATCGATGCTGATCTTCCAGAGCACCACCCTTCTCGTCGGCGACGGCGGCTGCAATACCTTCTCCGGCGCCATCGGCATCGAGGGCGGGCGCATGCTCATCGGCCCGTTGGCATCGACACGCCGGGCGTGCGACGACGCGATCATGGCTCAGGAGGCGGCGCTCTTGAGCGCGCTCGAAAGCGTACGGAGCTTCCAGGCCAACGAGCAGGTGCTGCTGCTGTTTGGCCCGGCGGGGACGCAGACGGTGGCGCTGTCGCGCACGCCGGCGCTGCTCTGGGCCCGGGGCCGGGCCCAGGGCTAGGCTTGGCGGCGCCACTCTCGATTTCGCTCCGGGCGGCGGCCGGCCACGACCGCCGGTGATCACAGCCAGCCGATGCGCCTGAACCACAGGTAAAGGACAACGCAGCTCACGGCGATGAACGCCAGCACCACCGGATAGCCCCACTCTACGTGCAGCTCGGGCATGACGTCGAAGTTCATCCCGTAGATGCCGGCGATCGCCGTCGGCACGGCGAGAATGCGGCCCAGCCGGCGAGCTGGCGCATGACGTCACCCTGGCGGTTGGCGGCGAGCAGCAGGTGGGTATCGAAGGTCTGATCGAGCATGTCGCGCAGGATATCGATGCTCTCGTTCACCCGGATGACATGGTCGTGCACGTCCTGGAAGTAAGGGCGCATCTCGGCGTCGATGAACGGCACCTCCATCCACCGCCGCAGGCGCGTGCATACGTCCATTAGCGGCGCGGTCACCCGCCGCAGGTGCAGAAGGTCGCGGCGCAGGGCGGCGATGCGCCAGACGGTATCGGCGCCAGCACAGCTTTTCTGCACCGCGTCCTCGATGTCATCCGCCTGCCGTTCGATCGAATCGACGATCGGCGTATAGTTGTCGACGACGAAATCCATGATCGCATAGACGACGAAGTCCTCGCCGTGGCGCAAGAGCTTGTATCGCCTCGGCGCGGGCGCACCTCGCCGTAGGACGAGGTATCGCCGTGGCGCACGGAGATGACGTAGCCCTTGCCGGCGAAGACGTGGGTCTCGCCGAAATCGACCGCCTCGCCGATCAGGCGCGCGGTGCGCAGGACGATGAACACCGAATCGCCGCAAACCTCGACCTTCGGGCGCTGGTGGGCACGAGGCGTCCTCGATCGCAAGGTCGTGCAACTGGAACTGCCGCTGCAGGCCGCGCAGCAGGTCTTGCGGTGGCTCGCGCAGCCTGACCCAGACGAAGCGCCCGTCGCGATCGCAGAACTCACCGCAGCGGGAGATCCGAGATCGGCGACGCGCCGGCCGCTCTCGTAACCGCAACAGGCGACGACCGCCCCCGGGACCGGCTGGCCATCGTTGCCGCCGTCATTGCCGCCATCGTTCCAGGGGCTCTCCCGGGGGCTCTCCCGGGGGATATCCCGAAAGCTATCGTGGGGGCCGTCGTCGCCTGCGCTCATTTCAGCGTGAACCGCCGTCAGACGACGGTGAGGCGGACATCGATGTTGCCGCGGGTCGCATGCGAATACGGGCAGACGATGTGGGCCTTGGCGACGAGATCCTCAGCCTGCGCCTTGTCGATCCCCGGCAGGGCGATGGCAAGGCCGACGTCGATACCGAAACCCTCGCCGTCGTCGCGCGGACCGATGCCGACGGTGGCGGTAACCGAGGCGTCTTCAGGAATGCGGATCTTGTGCTTGCCATCGACGAACTTCAGCGCGCCGAGAAAGCAGGCGGAATAGCCACAGGCGAACAACTGCTCAGGATTGGTGCCGTCGCCGCCGCCGCCGCCAAGTTCCTTTGGCGTCGTCAACTTGACGTCGAGCGTGCCGTCGGCGGTCTTCGCGCGGCCATCGCGACCGCCGGTGGCGCTTGCCTTGGTCGTATATGCGATCTTCATCCCTTGATCTCAATCCCGGTTGGTTCAGCGGCTCGCCACGGCCGGCAGGACGCACGCCCGGGCCCGCCTCAAACAGATGGTAACGCCAAGCGCGACAGCTATGTCCGCACTTCGTCGATGACGCCGTGAATGAAGCGAAGTTTATCGATCACCGCGGGCGCGAGTACGAACGGATAAAGGTCGGGCTGGCCCATGCTGCGGTTCAAGCTATTGACCGCGTAGGTCAGCGGCAGCCAAACGTCGATCAGATCGTCGAATTCGGCCGCGCCGTAGGGATCGAAGTCGACCACCGCGTCAAGCGACGGATCGCCGACGGCGCGCGGCTTGACGCGGATGCCGAAGGCGTGCGCCGTCTCCAGGGTATCGACGATATGCATGTAGTGGGCCCACGTTTCCGCCCAGTCCTCCCAGGCATGAGTGCTGGCGTAGGCGCTGACGAACCGCTCGCGCCAGTTGGCGGGTGGCCCGTCGCGGTAGTGGACCTCCAGCGCTTCCGTGTAGTCCTGCTGCTCGTCACCGAACATCTGACGGAAGGAATCGACCCGCCCGCCGTCGAGAATCAGCCGGTCCCAGTAGTAATGCCCGACCTCGTGGCGGAAGTGACCAAGGAGGGTGCGATAGGGCTCGGCCATGTTCTGGCGGTGCTTCTCGCGCTCGGCATCGTCGGCCTCGGCGATGTTAATGGTGATCAGTCCGTCGTCATGCCCGGTTATAACCTTGGCGCTCGCGGAATGTCGGGTCCGGATCGGCGAGGAAATCGTAAGCAAGGCCGCGGGTGACGTCAGCGGATTTGACGATCAGCGGCAAGCGCAGCCGCAAGATGGCATAGACGAGGCGGTGCTTGGCACCCAGCAGCCGCCAGGCATCGACGTGATCGGCATTGGTGATCGGGAATGGTCCGGTTCAAGGCGCAGGCGCGGCGCAGCGTCTGTTCCGCGTTTACCGGCAGCAGCCAGTTGCAGACATTGTGGACGGCGTTCTCTATTAGCGGACCGCCTGCGGCGGCGTGGCCAAGGTGCTCAGGCTCTGCCAGGCGCACGGCTCAGGGCGGTCAGCGCCATGATCTCGGGCAGAAAGCCGAGCGGCGCCTGGCAATGCTCGCAGCGCGTTCTGCGAGTAAACGAGTTGACCACATTGTGGCACGCAAACAATTTCATGGATATAGACCTGATAATCGCCGGATTAAGCGGAAGGAGCTGATGACCGGGCGAGCGGCGTGCCCCACCCGACGCCAGCAGCGTTCAAAACGAAACCGCCGATGGATAGTTCCGGGCGCTGCGCAGAAGCCTGGGAAGATCACTCGCTGATGCGGATGCAGACTTTGTTGAAGTGACGCTGGGCCTCGAAGTGGGCGAAAGCGTCCTGCACCGCATCGAAGCCAAAGGTGTGATCGATCACCGGTTGGATATGGTGCCGCTCGATTGCCCGCGCCATGTCTTCGAAGTCGTCGCGCGATCCGACAGTAACACCCTGCAGGCGCAGGTTGCGCATGACGACCAGCGGCAGCGTCACTTCGCTTCGCGCGCCGGCGAGCACGCCGATGAGGCTGAGCGTGGCGCCGATGCGGGCGGCGCGGATTGAGCGCTCCAGCGTGCCGGCAAGCTCGACGATGTGATCGCACCCGTCGCCGCCGGTCAGGGCCTTCACCCGGCGATCCCAGTCGGGATCGGTCCGGTAGTTGATCGTCTCTCGCTCAGATGAGCGTACCGCGGCAGACGACCGCAGCTGGAAGGTAGACCTTCTGCGCCAGCATGCCGTCGATATCGCCGCCGAGTCTGAGGGCGAGTTTCTCCGGCGTCGCCGGGCCGCCGATCCAGCTCGGAAAGAAAAATCGGACAGAGCGATCACCAAGCTTGAGCCGGCTGGACTTGCCCACCGCCGTCACTCACCGACGCCGTCGACACCGGATCAGCGGTAGGGCGTACCGCGGGCCAGCCACCGCGCACGACGAGGGTGTCGCGATAGTCTGGCGACGCCGCGCATCGTCAGCAGCGATTGGTCCGGGCCGTTCACGGGTCGGTACGCTCGGACTTTCATTGTTGTTCAAGCCCAAAAGCCTGACGCATCTCCCAAACGAACATGGACGATTTCTCCTTAATTTCGGTCCCAATCTCAGCCTCGGTATCGCGCGACGGTGTGCCCGACTTGCCGGAACGGCGACGTGCGATCGTAGTTCTCGCAGCTGGGGAGTATATCGTACCGGGCCAAGCTGTCGGCCTGTTGTCTGCGGCCTGATCGCTGGTCGTCCGGGCCGTTTCTGGCGTCGCCACGCACACCGCCGCCTACCGGGCGCTCGGCCCGATTACGCTTCTCGTCGCCTTCGGCACCGAGGACACCGGCCGGCGCGATGGTGGTGATGCGCGCGCTCTGAATACGCGGTCTTGGCGTGACCATGCCGCACAAGCTGCGCATCGCTGCGTTTCGACGCACTCACCGACGAGTCGCGGGCAATCGGCGCCGCCACCGTGGTGGTCAACGACGACGGGCGGCTGACCGGCCAACGTTGACTGATCGGCGCCTTGCGCGCGTTTCGCGAGGTCTTCGAGCCCGCCGGACGCAACGCCGCCGTCGTCGGTGCCGGTGGCGGTGCGCGCGCCATCGCCTGGGGACTGAAGCACGCCGGCCGCACGGTGAGCGTCTTCAATCGCAACGAGGCCGCCGGCCGCGCCTCGCCCCTGGCAGATGGGCGGCGAATTCGGCCGGCGCGCCAGCGGCCCTGGCGACGATGCCGGAAACGACGGAGCCGTTCGATCTGATCGCCCACGACGCCCGTCGGCTTTCATGATCCTACCTCATCGCTGATCCTGTCGACGGCGCTGCGCCCGCAGACGATCGTGTTCGATGCGGTACTGATGCCGATCCGCACGAAGTTTCTTGCGACGCCGAAGCGGCCGGATGCAGGACGATCCCGGACCTGCATGCAGCTTCACCAGGCGGCGTGCCAGCTTGAGCTCCACACCGGCAGGACGCCCGATCTCGCAATTCTGGAACGGGCCCTTTGCACGGCGATGGCAGAGAATTCCATGAAACGAGGTGATTTAACCGCACGACGAGATCGGATAAGGATGGGGCAAGAATGCGCGCGAAAATCGATGAACGACTGGCGCAATTGGGCATCGTTCTACCAACGGCTGCGTTACTGGCGGGATCGTACCTCCTGTCTGTATTTGTCGGCAGTCAGTTGATCGTCTCGGTCAATTGCCGATCGAAGACGGCAGCGCCCGTTGCGGGCGCATCGGCACGGAGGTCAGCGTCGAGGCGGGGTCGGCGGCCGCGCGCCTGTGCGGTCTCAATCTGCTGGTTCAGGCCCGGGCAGCCTGGTGACGGCGATCTCGACCGGGTGCGGCGGGTCATCCGCCTCGGCGGTTTCGTGCAGGCCGGCCCTGGCTTTAGCGATCACCCCAAGGTGATCAACGGCGCCTCCGAACTCATGGTCGAGCGTCTTCGGCGCCCGGCGGGGCGCCATACGCGCGTTTCGCCGTCGGCGCATCATCCTCGCCAATGAACGTCGCCGTCGAAATCGAAGCGATGTTCGAGGTCGCCTGACGATAAAAAAACGTTACCGGCAAACCTCACACCGGCAAACCTGGCTAATTTGGCCGATGTCGGCACCGGCTGACCTGAGCGGCGGGCGCTGGGCGTCGCCATCGCCATCGCCATCGCCGCGATTGCCTGGCGGCGCGGTTCCT
>JADJQT010000009.1 GCA_016712595.1 Rhodospirillales bacterium | reverse complement strand
GCCACGGCGGGGATCATCACGTCCTGGAGCGGCAGTTCGTCGCCATTCGCGTCGAAAGTCGAATGCGGGAAGCGACCTCCGCTACGACTGCAACGGGATCTAAAGCGTCATCGTACGCCGGAATGACCGAGGCCCGTTCCGAGTCAACGTGAAGACGATCAAGCGTTGCGCTTAGCTGCTCGAGCTGCCTCCCGTAATCCATCCGGCAAGCCGCACTTTCCCGTCGCGTTGTAGGTGCTCTCTGGAACCCCGCGCGCGTGCGTGTGTTTGCTTTCCGTCTGCGATGGAGCGACCCGCATGCCGAAAAAGCATCCGAACACGAATCGCTGGGGCGGCCCTGGGGCCTGCGACCAAGCCCCCTCCCGAGCCGGGTCCGGCTTACCCCTGAGGGCGCGGTAAATACCAACCCGCGCGTCAGCATGCGGTCCGGCGGTGGCGGCGAGCGAGACGAGAAGCACAGCCATGTGGATACCATGCGCTCGTCGAAGTCGCACGCGACCGACGGTGCGAGTCCAAGCAATCTCGATCGCGCCTTTCGCGAGAACCGCTCGCGCCGGGATCGGGCCGCCGACGCGCGCACGGCCGAGGGTGAGGGCGACAAGGGGAACGGGCAGGGGAAGGTCGACGGGTCTGAAAACGACGCGGCCTGATCATGCTCCGCTCCGGCGTGATCGCTTCGGAACTCGAAAGCGATCACCCGTGACGGCGGCCGACTGAACTCGTGGCAGCCGCGCGACCGCTCAAGATGTGCCGTACGCTGATTGCGCGAAAACGGCTGTTCAGCCACCCGTCGCGGCTCGATCGATCGAAACCGTGACGGGTCGCCCGCCCGCGAGCGCGGACACGTCGCCTTCAATTCGGCCCGGTGGGACCAGCCCCGGCGAATGATGCCCGTGTCCGTAGAAGATCGCGAGGTTGCCCCACGGTGCGTAGAAGGCGACGTCGCCCGCCCGGGGGGTAATTGCGTCAGGCGCGCCCTCGCGCGTCAGCCGGCGCGGCAGATCGGCGATCTTCTCGTTGCCGCCGAAGTCCTTCAGCGTCAGCTTCAGGGGAAGTTGCGCGAGGAAGTCGCGCGCGGCCGGCGTGTCGTCGATCCGGGCCGTCCAGCGACGGTCGCCGGAGACGATCTCGATGGTGAACACTGTCGGTCTCCTGTTTTTGCCGACGTCTGGCGGAGTGGCATCGGCTTTCGCCGGTGTGTCGGACGGCTCGGCTCGTCCGCAGCCGGCCGATCCCATCAGCGCCGTGCTGAGCATGATGCACGCGATCCAGCGCGTAACGTCGCGCGGCCGGTTCACAGCGACCAGCCACCGTCGACGACCACCGCCGAGCCGGTGACGAAGCCGCCCAGGTCCAGAGCTCATCCACAGCACCGCCTCTGCAATCTCGTCCGGCTTGCCGAGCCGCCCAACCGGCTCCAGGACGATCGCCTTCTGGATGTCGCCCCCGGTGAAGCGGTCCATCATCGGCGTTTCGATGTTACCGGGCAGGATCGCGTTCACCCTGATGTTACGCTTGGCGTAGTCAAGCGCGGCGGACCGCGTTAGGCCGATCAGCGCATGTTTGGACGCGGTGTAGGCCGCGCCGCCGCTCAACGCCGCGGATGCCCGCACCCGACGAGGTGTTCACCACCACACCGCCGCCTTGACGTACCATCTGCGCGATCTCGTGCTTCATGCACACGAACGTGCCGCGCAGGTTGACGCCGATGATGCGGTCCCACTCCGCCAGCTCGATCTCGTGAAGCGGCGCGGGCTTGTTCTCGACGCCCGCGTTGTTGAAGGCGATATCGAGCCGGCCGAAGCGCTCGACCACTTGCGCCACGGCGGCCTCGACCTGCTCGGGCGCCGACACGTCGCAGACGATCGCCAGCGCTTCCGCCCCGGCGTCCCTCACAGCCGCCTCCGTGTCCTTCAGCCCGTTCGCGGTCCGGTCGAGGATGGCGAGGCGTGCGCCCTCGGCCGCAAAGGCGATCGCGGTCGCGCGGCCGATGCCGCTGGCGGCGCCGGTGACGAAGGCCACCTTGCCGGTGAATCGATCGGGTCTGGCCATGATATTTCCTTTCTGTTCAAGCTTTCGGATGTGTTCGGGCGGCGTGCCGTCTCGCTCGGCCTAAGGCAGGATCAGCACTTTCAACGCTTCGCGCTCGTTCATGGCGCGGTAGCCGTCGGGCACGCTGTCGAGGTCGACCGTGCGATCGAACACGCGGCCGGGCTGGATACGGCCCTCCATGATGTCCGGCAGGAGTTCGTCAATATAGGCACGGTGGGCGCGGGGCCGCCGGCGACGATCACGTTCTGGAAGAACATGGGCTGCGCGCCCGCGATCGCCTCATAATGAGGGACGCCGACCCGCCCGACCGCGCCGCCGGCGCGGACGATGCTCATCGAGGTCTCCATCGCCACCCCGGTGCCGACGCATTCGAGCACGGACTGCGCGCCGAACCCGCCGGTCAGCTCGCGCACGCGCTCGACCGCCTCCGGCCCACGCTCGCTCACCACGTCCGTGGCGCCGATCTCCTTTGCCAGCGCGACGCGGTCGGCATGGCGGCCCATGATGATGATCCGCTCCGCGCCGAGCCGCCTGGCGGCGATGACGCCGCAAAGGCCGACAGCGCCGTCGCCGACCACCACCACCGTGCCGCCGCGGCGCACCCGCGCCGTCACCGCCGCGTGGTGGCCGGTGCCCATCACGTCCGACAGGGTGAGCAGCGAGGGCATGAGCGCGTCGTCCTCGCCCACATCGAGCGGATAGAGCGTCCCGTCGGCGTTGGGCACGCGCAGCGCCTCCGCCTGCGCGCCGTCCAGGCCGGTCCCATTGCCGAAGAAGCCGGCGTGAACACACGAGGTGTGCAGCCCTTCCTCGCAGAACACGCATGCACCGTCAGAGTCCGCGAACGGCATGATCACGACCTGGCCGCGCCTGATCCGCCGGACCTCGCTGCCAACATCCTCCACGACGCCGATTGCCTCGTGGCCCATGCGCTGGCCTTCTACATTCGGCCCGCCATTGTAGGGCCACAGATCGCTTCCGCAGATGCAAGCGCGGGTGATGCGGATCACCGCGTCGGTAGGCTCCACGATCGCGGCGTCGGGGACGGTGTCGATCCGGACGTCGTGCGCCCGGGGCATGATGGTCGCGCGCATGGTTTACCTTTCGGGTCGGGTGGCGGGTCCGGCGAGGTACTCCTCGTCCGAGACGTGCTCCATCCAGGTCACGGGCGAGCCGTTCAGCGACTCCTGGATGGCGATGTGGGTCATCGGCGTCGTTGCCGTCGCGCCGTGCCAGTGCTTCTGGTCCGGCGGGCACCAGAGCTGGTCGCCGGCGTGGAACTCGATCTTCGGCTCGCCCTCGACCTGCGTCCAGCCGATGCCCTCGGTGACGAGCAGCGTTTGTCCGAGTGGGTGCTTGTGCCAGGCGGTGCGGGCGCCGGGCTCGAACCGAACGATGGCGCCGCCGACGCGCGACGGCTCCGGGCGCTGGAACTGGCCGGTGATGGTCACGACGCCCGTGAAGTTCTCCGCCGGGCCTCGCGCCGTCTTCAGGTCGACCTTTCGGATGTATTCCATGCGCACGGCTCCTTGCTGCGGCGGGTTGGCGCGGGATGCCTGCTGCGCGTGGGCCGCGAGCGGCAGCGCCAGCAGGAGCGCGGCGAGCAGCTTAATGTTCATGGCTGCTCTCCGGTTCATGCGAGGTGAGTGCGGAAGAAGGCGTCGAGCTTGTCGAATGGGATCAGGTCGACCCCGTCGTAGAGGTCGACGTGACCGGCGTTCGGCACGACCAGCAGCTCCTTCGGGTCGGCCGCGAGCCGGAAGGCTTGTTCGCTGAACGCTCGCGAGTGCGCGCGGTCGCCGGTCACGAACAGCAGCGGCCGCGGCGAGATCCAGTCGAGGTGGTCGAACGCCGAGCCGAGCGCCATTGGCGCGTGGCTCGTGCGCAGGAACGCCGTGGTCGCACGCGGGTGGCTCCCTCGCGGCGTGCGGTAGTAGTCGAAGAACTCCCGGTCGATCGCGGTCGAGTCCGTCGTCAGCCGCTCGGGCGTGCCGGACGCCATCAGCGGGGCCGCGCCGTCGACCTCCGCCCAGCGCTGAGCCGCGACCGCATCGAGGTTGCGCCGGAAGGCCGACAGGTCGAGCCGGTCCGCCAAGCCCTGCCGCATCGCCTGGCCGATGTCGTACATCGCGACGGTGGCGACGGCCTTGATGCGCGGGTCGACCTGCGCGGCCGCCAGCCCGAAGCCGCCGCTGCCGCAGACGCCGAGCACGCCGATGCGCTCGCGATCTACGAACGGCAGTCGCCCCAGCTGGTCGACGCCGGCGCTGAAGTCCTCGACCAACGCCTCGAACGAGGCAGTGCGGTGCGGCTTGCCGCCGCTCTCGCCGACATAGGACGGGTCGTGAGCGATAGCCACGAAGCCGCGCTCGGCCATAGTTTGCGCGTAGAGTCCCGACGCCTGCTCCTTCACCGCGCCGAACGGCGTGCCCACCACGAGTGCGGGATGCCGCCGCGACCGGTCCCAATTGCGCGGGCTGTACAGGTCCGCGACAAGCCGAATGCCCAGCCGATTGGTGTAGGCGACCTTGCAGTGGTCAGCGCGGTCGCTCCTGGGGAAGGTTTTGTCCCAAGCATCCGTGCCCTGCGCGATCGCCGCACCGCCCGGCAGCGCCGTCGCGCCCAGGACGGCGGCGGTCGCGCCCGTGAGCTTGAGCAGGCTGCGCCTGTTCAACGCGCACACCGGAACGTCAGTGACGGTCTGCATGTCTCGCCTCCTTTGCTTGAAACGATCTAGGCGTCCGGCGCTGTGTCGATTAGACGTAACAACACGCATGTTCTTGTGAACGAGCGTCAGCAATGCCCCGCGACCCGATCGCCGACCTATCCGCTTTTCTTTCCGTCGCGCGCGAACGAAGCTTCACTCGCGCCGCCGCCCGGCTCAGCGTTTCGCCGTCGGCGCTCAGCCACACGATCCGCAGACTGGAAGAGCGGCTGGGCGTCCGCCTGCTCACGCGAACGACGCGCAGCGTGTCGGCCACCGAGGCGGGCGAGCGGCTGCTGCGAACGGTGGGGCCGTACCTCGACCAGGTCGGCGCGGAGCTGGAAGGGTTGAGCGATCTGCGCGACAAGCCTGCCGGCACCGTGCGGATCACCGCCGGAGACCACCCGGCCGAGACGATCCTGACCCCCGCCCTTGCCAAGCTCCTGCCGCGCTACCCCGACCTTCGCGCTGAGGTCGTGGTAAGCAACGGCCTGGTCGACATCGCGGCCGAGGGGTTCGACGCCGGCGTGCGCTTGGGCGAGACGCTGGCGCTGGACATGGTGGCGGTCCGCATCGGGCCGGAGCTGCGGATGGCGGTAGTAGGCTCGCCGGACTACCTCGCTGCGCGCGGTACGCCTTCCTCGCCCGACGAACTGGCCCGGCACGACTGCATCGGCCTGCGCTTCCCCACCCACGGCGGGGTGGCAGTGTGGGACCTGGAACGGGACGGCCGCGCCCTCAACGTCCGGGCGGAGGCGCGCATGGTGGTCAACGACTCGCGGCTCCAGCGCGCGGCGGCGCTAGCCGGCGCCGGGCTGGCGTACGTCATGGAGGAGCTGGTCCGGAGCGACCTCGCCGCCGGTTCGCTGGTCCGCGTGCTGGACGACTGGTGCCCGCCCTTCCCGGGCTACCACCTCTACTACCCCAGCCGCCGCCAGCTCTCGCGGGCGATGGCTGCAGTCGTCGACGCGCTACGTTACCGGGATGATACATCGTAAGTGGTTCGCGTTCCGCAGCGTAATCAGGTGCCAAGCTGCCAGCTTGATGTTGTTACCGCGTCTCGACACTTTAGGAGCCATTGCGGACGCCAGCAATTCGAAGCGCCGAATAGTCGGTCATGGGATATCGTGCATGATGGCCCCCCTTGAAGACGCCGTGACGTCGGGTGGCACGAGGACTCCCGAACAATCGCCGGCGTAATCGACCCGAAGGGGGAGGGTAAGGCCGGCGAGGGTGGGCGTCGAGTGATGCGGGTCATAGATGGGGCGCCGAGGGATCGCGGGTGATGCCTTGTGGCCGCGGGTCCGGCCGAGGGGGCGGGTTCTTTCCGGCGGGATGGAGGCCGTCGGGGGATTGCGCACGACGCGGCGTGAGCGACGTGGAGTCGGTTGGTCGCGACGATGGGGTGTTTTTCGGTTCCATTGGCTTGGCAAGTATCGCTTCGCTCGACCCGCCCTACGCTCGCGGTCTGCCGAAATGGCGGCCAAGACGCCGTTGCAAGCGCGTCGGCGAGGGCGTCCGGGCGAGGTGTCCGAACGGGGGCGATGGATCAGATCGCCAGGCCCGCGGGTCCGGTCACCAGCATGCGCACCAGTTCCGCTTGGCGGTAGGTGCCGGTCTTGCTGAATATCTGCTTTAGGTGCTTGCGCACCGTCTCGTAGGCGATGTCGAGGGCTTCGGCGACCTGCTCCAGCCGGTAGCCGCTGGCGAGCAGCGCCGCGACTCGCGATTCCGCCCGGCTCAGCCCGTAGAGGCGGGCGATACGCGTCTGATCGAAGCGGGCCGCGCGTTCGGGATCGCCGATGAACAGCAGGGCAGCCGGTCCGTCCGGAGCGCGCCCGTCGAGCGCATCGTCGAGCGGCACGATCATCAGATTGAGCGGCCGTTTTCCCGAGGCTCGCGGTACCGAGAGCATCGACAGATGGTCGGCGACCGCCTTGCTGGTCGTTTCCAGGCCGCTGGGCAGCATGTCCTTGAGCTTCATCCGCCGGCCGGCGACGTCGGTGGCGAGACCGCCATTGATGATGACGACGCCTTCGTGCGCGTCGATCACCGCCTTGGCGAACGGGTTGGCCTCGATCAGGGCACCGTTGCGATCGAGGATGGCCACGCCGCACGGCATCGAATCGATCGCCCGCATCGCCGACCGCTCGAGCGCCCGGTGCGCCCGCAGCGACGCATCGACGCGGACCGCGCGACTGAGCGCCGGCAGCAGCGCGCCGAGGTCCTCGACGATCTCGTCGTTGAAATCGGCTTTCTGCTCGCGTCGCGCCAGCACCAGCAGGGTAACACGGCCGTTCTGCCGCTCGAGCACGGCGAACAGGTGGGGCAGGATGCCGATGGGCTTCAACCAGCTGCGATAGAACGGCGTCGACTTGATCGCGTGTGCGTCGAGGATATCGCTGCCGCGAACGACGGCGTTTGCACCGCGAAAGAAGTGCTCTGCCTGCAGCCACGCATTCGCCTTGCCGTGGTGGTGGCGATAGCTCGCCTGCGCGTCGGCACCGATGCCGATCGCCCGCTCGATCGCGCCCGTTCCCGTGCCGAAGTCGTGGTTCAGCAGGAACGCCGCGTCGGCCTTGCACCATTCCGCTATGGCGAACAGCGCCTGCGGCCAGCCGGCCGCATCAAGGCTCGCATCGTAGAAATCCGCAACAATCTGTGGTGGAATCGCGCCCATTTTCCTTGCGACATCCTGGTAATTTCCCGCTAAAGATATTGATTCGCGGCGCGGAAAACTGTGACGCTTATCACAACTCGTGCGTGTAACCTGTTTCATGGGACCCTGGTCCACTGGAGCGAAGGCGGAAGCGGTTGTAACCTTAACCGCTAAACTATGTAGAAATCGTTGTCATAATGCCACTTTCGAGGGCATCACGGGAAATAAATACCGTCAAGGCGGTATAATTGTGGCAAATCAGCGAACATCTGCGGACCACGCTAATGCGTCCAGGCCGAGGCGCAGGGATGAGAGGGATGACCGCGAAATGAGTTATGCAATTATTAGATGTATTTCGCGCGTTGCCCGTGGCGCCGTCGTCGCGCTGGCGGCGGTCTTGTCGTCGTGCAGCTACGCAGGCCATGACGACGCGCTGTCTCAGCGCTTCACCTGGTTCAGCTACATTAACGGCGATGATATCCGCGCGCGCTGCGCGAAGGGCTCAACCGATCTCTATCGCTTTGTTTACAATGGAATCTATATCAAGCAGGCGCGAACCTACGACATCGCACCGGCGAGCCAGGGCGGCGGTTTCGTCCTGCGCGCGCGGGTGCTGGGGCCGTCGGATCTCAGCGACGTGACCTTGGATCCGGGCGCGATCATCGGTGATCCGCTCGATATTCTCGCGCCGTTCGCTGGACGAAAGGCGCGCGGCACGCTGTCGGCGCGCGACATCGACGCGCTCGACGAAAGACTGGTGACCAGCGGCTTTTTCCAGCCGGCGCCGAAGGGCCTTTACCTGCGCTCCGAGGATTTCTTCTGGACCGCGGTCGCTTGCGTCAACGGCCGTGTAACGTTCAACGCCTGGAAATATCCCTCGGACGGCTTCAACGCGCTGACGTTTCCGGCGCTCTTGTTTTCGTGGGACGAAACCGGCGTTGCGATCAATCCGCCGCGCGCCGTATCGGAATTCGAGATCTACGGCGGGCCCGACTCCAAGGATCACGCGCCGCAATTCACCTTGACCGTCGGCGAAAACGGGCTCGCGGGAATCGGTACGCTGTTCTGAGCCGGCGGACTTGAACCGCCTTAAGGATCATCGCGCGGGAACATCTCTCATCGCCCCTGACGCGCGCGGAAAAAGGGGGCGGCCGGAGATCGACCGCCCCGGAGATCAGGTGCTGAAGGGGAAGAGCAAAGGGGATCAAAGCACCCGCGAGATCAACGCTGCGGGCGGAGGCCGGTTCCGGGCGGACGAGTGGAAAGGTGTCGCGATTGCCTCGGACTACCCGGATGTTGTTGTTCCCGTCGTTTGCGGGATTCTGCTGATTTCCAGCATCGCCGCCATGGTCGCCTGGGCGGCGCGCTGATCTATTTTATCGCATCTCGGGTGGCTTGACGGCTGCTCGCCACCGCCGGCGAAGACGGCTCAGCTTAGGTGGCGACGGGGGCAGTTTTGGCGCACCCAGTTTCGGCGCACCGGCGGGCCACATTCCATGCTCCATCGGCAGCGGGCGGATGTCCTCGGCGAGAAACGCGACATGGCGGATACGCCGCCGGTTCCAGGTGTAGGTGACGTGCACCCGTCCGGCGGTGTCCATGATGATCGCCGGATACGAAAATTCGCCGGGTTCGTCTTCGAGGACGCCCACCGCCGACCAGTGTTTGCCGTCGCTGCTGATGGCAAGGTTGAGGGGCGAGCGTCCTGTCTGACTGTGGTTGTAGACGAGCAGCACGTGGCCTGACGCCAAGTTCACCGCGTCGATTCCGCTGTCGGGATTGGGTAGTTCGCTTGCTTCCAGGGGCGACCACGTTTTTCCGCCGTCCTGCGATCGGCATGAGCCAATCGTCGCCTGCCGGGTCCGGCACAGCATCTGCGTCTCGCCGCCGGGGTGGGTGAGCAGGCACGGCTGGATCGCGGCGAAGGTCCGTCCGTCGTTCAACGATGGACCTCGGTGCCAGCCATCGCTCGCGGGATCGTAGAATTCGACGTGCACGCGCCAGCGTCCCTGCTCATCGGAGGACGGGCAGAGCAAGCGTCCGTCGGCGCACTCGATCGGCTTGTTCTTGATCGGTCGAGGATGCCCCGGGGAAGTGGGCGCGAATCGCTCCAGGTGCGGCCGCCGTCGGTGGAAGTCGCCATCATGCCCCACCAGCGGCTGGGACTCGGCCCAAGCTTGTAGAAAAGCAAGAGCGGTCCCAGGCGTGGCTGAAACAGCACCGGATTCCAGCACGGGACGCGGCGGCGGAAGGCGATGCGGCCGTCGGCGACCTCGATCGGGTGCACCCAGTGAGCGCCCTCCTTACGGGCGACCCAGATACCGACATCGCGGTGTCCTCGCGCGTGCCGCCGAACCAGGCCGCGACGCGGCTATCCGTCGTGCTGGCGATCGTCGACGCATGGGCGGCGGGGAAACTTGCCTGTTCGAAGATAAATTCGGCGATCGCGGGTAGCGGGACGAAGTCAGACATGCAGCGAATCTCCGCCCTTAGCGGCGCCGACGCACCGGGCGTGACGTCTTCGGGAGCGTGACACCTTGGGGGCGCCCCGCGCCGGTTCGGTTCGCGGATTCCACCCCATAAGTTCGAGCAGGATACCGCCGGTGAGCGGATTGGCCTCGATCAATCGCGTCTCGACGCGATCGCCAAAGACGAAAGGCGATGCCCTGCGCCCGACCAATCAAACGGTGCGACGCCTCCTCGTGGACGTAGTACTCGTCGGGCAGGGTGCTGATCGGAACGAGGCCGTCGGCGCCGGACTCATCAAGGGTTATGAACAACCCGAAGCGGGTTACGCCGCTGATCCGCCCCGGCATCGACGCGCCGACGCGCTCGGCGAGAAACGCCGCCGTGAACCGGTCGACGGCATCGCGCTCGGCCGCTGCCGCTCGCCGTTCGGTGCCTGAAATGTGTTCGGCGATGCGGGAAAATCCGCGCCATCGCCCCTGAGCCCGTCGTCGCCGGCATGCAGCAGCGCGATCAGGGCCCGGTGGACGGGCAGGTCGGCATAACGGCGGATCGGCGAGGTGAAGTGACAGTAGCGGCGAAGCGCGAGACCGAAATGGCCGATGTTCGTTGGATCGTAGGCCGCCTGCGCCTGACTGCGCAGAACGACGTCGTTGACGAGACGTGCTTCCGGCCGGCCGACGACTTGCTCGAGGATGCGATTGAAGTCGCGCGAGCGAACGACCTGGCCACGGGCGAACGCGAGGTTGAGGGTCTTGAGAAAATCGCGAAGGCTCTCGAGCTTCTCCGTGACGGTTGGTCATGCACCCGGTACATCACCGGCAGCTTGCGTTCTTCCAGCGCCTCCGCGGCGGCGACGTTGGCGGCGATCACGGAACTCTTCGATCAGCTTGTGGCTGTCGAGGCGGGCGCGAAGGCGGATGCCGGCGACGTCGCCGTCGGCTCCGA
>JADJQT010000008.1 GCA_016712595.1 Rhodospirillales bacterium | reverse complement strand
GGCCGCTTGCCCAATCGCCGGGATCGATGAAGTCGTGGTGGCAGACGGCGCGACGGACGTGTTGCGTGGTAGATTCGTAAGCGGTCTGCGCCGGCGCGGCCTTTCTCCGATGTGGTGATCGAGGGAGCCACCCGGCGGCCCGCAGCGGAAGCTTTCCGCCGTCTTAAACTCAGGTCCATGACCACGGACCCCTGCCCGTCGGCGAGTCCGGAGGTCGGGGACGGTAGCGATCGAGGTGACCGGTTGCGCGCAGAGCATCGCCCTTCGCCATGCGCAGCGCGCGGCCTCGTCGCCCGGCAGATGGCGTACCGAGGGGAGGGAGGCAGCGCCTCCTGGCCCCCTCTCGCTCACATCGAGCGCGTGACATAGCCGTGCCGTCCTGCCAGCCGTCGACGTACAGCACCTCGTGATTGCCCGGCCGGTCATTGTCCGCTGGACGAAACGACGCAGCCGATCGCCGTGGCGATTGCCCGGCGGGCGGCTGGTGGGCAGATGGTGGAGCACAGGTCCTCGAGGCGGCCGAGCGCGTCGAGCGCGCTGGTGGCATGACTGGTCCCGAAACTCCCGCTGTGGCCGGTGTTGCAGGCGAACAGCATCTCCAGCGCCGCGTCGCCGCTGCGCACCTCGCCGAGGACGATGCGGTCCGGCCGGTAGCGCAGCGCGTGTTGCACCAGACGCTGCATGCCGATCTGCGGCGACGTCAGAAAGCGGACATGGTCGGGCGCTTCGATCGCGATTTTCGCGGGTGTCCTCGATGATCAGACAGCGGTCACGAAACGACGCTGTCGATTTGCAGCAGCGAGGAGAGCAGGGAGGTCTTGCCCGAGCCGGTCGAGCCGGCGATCAGGATGTTGCGGCGCTCCTGGACCGCGCGGACGAGCGGATCGTCGCCGTCGATCACCGGTCCGTCCGCGAGCGCGCACGGTCCGCGCGAGAAGGCGCTCAGATCGAACACCGTCCGCGGCGGCTTGCGGATCGACAGCGTCGGCTGCTCGGTGATGGGTGCGATGCTGCCGGCGACGCGCTCGCCCGAGCCCGGCATGGTCGCGGAGAGGAGGGAGCGTCGCGGGTGATGACCGTGCCGACCGAGCTTGCCAGCATGCGCAGCGCGAAATCCGCGTTGGCGGCCGTCAGCGTGATCCCCGAGTCGGTACGGCCGGCGCCGGTGCGATCGACGAAGACGCGACCGTCGGCGTTGCACATCACGTCGGTGACCGACGGCTCTTCGAGGAGCGCGGCGATCTCGGCGACGAGGGCGCGCCGCAGCCGCGATCGAGCCGGGTCTCGGAGACCGTCTCGTGTGTGTCCATCAGCTGATCACCTCGCCCTGGCGCAGCCGTTCGACGGTGGCGGGCGTGAGAAAGCGCTCGCGCTGTTCGTCCGGGATCGCGGCGATCGTCGTCAGCAGATGATCGACGAAGGCGCGGTGCTTCGCGGGCAGCGGCCGATCGCCGGCCACCCACTTGCGCGCGCTCTCCGCTTCGTCGGGAAACAGCACGGCGGCGGTCTTCTTGTTGGTCCATCCGGCGGCGATTTGGATCGGCCGGCTGGCCGGCTCCGCGGCCTCGTGCATCGCCAGGATTTCTTCGTTCTGCACCAGGCCGGTGTCGGGGAATCGACGCAGGTCGATACCGCGATCGCGAAACTTGCGGTGCGCGAACCAGCGGATTTTCCGGGCGCGAAGCGGCTCGTACCAGTGACGAGGACGATCGCCTCGTCCATCCCGAGCGTGCGGACGTCACCCGGCTCGAGCAACGGTCGCCGGCTTTCGGACTTGCTTTCGCTGCCACCGAACCATCGGCCCTTGTGCGTGGTCGTGCTGGTCTTGATCTCGACACCCTGGCCGACGGCCTTGGAGATGTCGGCCATGGAGTCGGTGTCGGACGAGGCGAAGCAGGTGACGATGTGGCGGTTGTCGCGGATCACCTGGCTGTTGCCGTAGAGCGCCGCCAGGCTCTTGAGGCTCTGGCACAGCAGCATGCAGGAGATGCCGTAGCCGCGGAACTCCTGGATGTCCTGGGCGAAGCCGGGGATCTTGCCGACCGCGGGGGAACTCGTCGGCGACGAGCTGGAGGCGATGCCGCTTCTTCCGGCCGTCCGCCATCACGTCCGTCCGGTAGAGGAACGCTTTGAATATCTGCACCAGCATCAACCGGAACAGCGGCATCACCCGATCGCGGTCGGACGGCGGCACCTGCAGGTAGAGGCTCATCGGGTACCGGGAGCAGACGAGGTCCGAGATCCGGAAATCGCTGCGGCTGGTCTTCTCGACGACCAGCGGATCGGCGAACACCGACAGCGCCGAGCGCGCCGTCAAGGCGATGGCGTCGGCCGTCTTCGGTGTCATCGCCAGCATGGTGGCGCCGACGCGCTGGCACTCGTCGTTCTTGCCCCGCGCCATCTTTTCCAGCGTTGTCGGCATCTCGAACATCAGCTCGCGCAGCGTGCCCAGGTGCCGCTGCGGCGCGGGGATACCGGTGACGGCGTAGAGGATGATTGCCGTCAGCAGGTCGGTCGCGGTGATCGGCCAGATCGGCTCCGAGTTTTTCTGTCCCGAGCTGTCGACCAGGATGCTGGCGATGTTCTGTACGGCGGCGATTTCGCGCGAGGTGCCGACCGGGATTTCGGCGAGCGGGTTGAAGCAGGCGGAGTCGGGCTCGGTCGGATCGAAGAAGAACGCGGCGCCGACGCTCGAGCGAAACGGCGCGCTCATCCGGTAGAGCTCGCCCTTCGGATCGAACACCAGCATCGAGCGGTCCCGGCACGACAGCAGCGTCGTCAATACCGGGCCTGCGGTTTTGCCGCTGCCCGAGGCACCGGCGACCAGGGTGTGCTGGTCTCCGGAAAACGTCATGATCTCCCGGCCGAGCATGCCGAGGACGATGCCGCCCCGCGGGTCGCGCGACAGCAGCCCGGCGCGTCTGGCGTCCCGCCGGGATCCCCACTCCTTCTGCCCGAACGATGGCCGGGTGAACCGTTTCGCGAGCGGCAGCAGCGGCAGCGCGGTGATTCCGGCGGCGACGATCAGCCCGGCGTGAATTGCCGGCACCGTCCCCTGCCACGGCGCCCAGGCGAGGATGTCCCAGGGGGCGTAGAGAGGCCAGTCGTGATAGTGCGCCAGGGGTGGCCCGAGTGCCGCCTGGTGTCCGAGCCGCCATGCGGTGAGGTTGCTGGCGACGAAACCGCCGACGGCGGCCATGACACCGAAGCTCGCGATCGTCTTGCCGATCACCATCGGTCGACCCCGATTTCGTGTTCGCGCTCGCGGTCTCGCACTGCCGCTTTGATCGTTTTCAGGCGCTGTTTGGTGAGTGGCCGATCGCTCGGCTCGATCTCGACGGCGAGCGTCGGCGGCATCGCCAGCAGGGTCTCGGACACCCCTGCAGCAGCGCTCGAGAGCGCGATAGCCGACGTCCGGCCGATCGCAGCGCCCGCTGCTCTTCGGCCGTCGCTGTTCGCAGCTCAGCGTGCCGGCGCGCCGCCGCCCGCATCTTTCGCCGCAGCTGCATCGCCCGGTCTTCAGCTTGCCAGTAGCGGGCCAGCATGCCGAGCGCATCGTGCTGCCAGGCGGTGATCGAGCCGACATCGGCGAACACCTGCGCCGGCGCCGGCGTAGTCTTGCGCGCCTCCTGGATCGCGGCGATTTCCTGCAGCGCAGTCATCTCGGCGAGGGCCAGCTCGCGCGCCTTGCGGGCGAGCTCGGCGCGGACATCGGCACCAACCGCGCGCTGTCCGGGTCTCGGCCGGGCTGCGCTGCTGACCGGCGCGCGGGGTGCGCGTCTCGGCGCGGCTACGCTGCTTGCCGGCGCGCAGTCTGCGCGTCTCGGCCGGGCCGAGGTGCTGGCCCGCCACGCGCTCGATGCCCTGGTCCGCGAGGGTGCGGGCGTCCACGCGCGCGTCGTGGCCCGCCCGCTGCAACGCCTCGTTGGCGATGCGCTCCCAGGCGGCGCGGATTTCCGCTGCGGCCGTCGCCTTGCCGCCGTCGCGACCGCGGCTCTTGTCGCCCAATCGCTGCACCAGCTGATTGAACTCGCGCTGGACCTTGCCGAGTTCGCCGGTCGGCGAGACCTGGCGCTCGGAGGCCAGCAGGTGCGCATGGTAATTCCGGCTGTCGGAGCCGTTGTGCATCTCCGGCTGATGCATTCCCAGGTCGACGGCGACCCGGTAGCGCTCGGCGATCCAGGTGGCGAGCGCAACAGCCGCCTCGCGACGCTGCGCCAACGTCAGCTCGTGCGGCAAGGCGACGATGATGTCACGGGCGATGGTCGCCGTCGGCGTCTGCGTCCTGTGCGCGTCGACGGCGTTCCACAGGGTTTCGCGATCGCAGGTGCCGCCGCCCGGCAGGATCAGCTGCGCGTGCTCGACGCCGTGCTTGCCGCGGTAATCCGTGACCAGCTCACCGACGACCATGCGGCTGCCCGACAGGTAGGCGGCCTTGCCGGTGGCGCCGTGGGAGACCCTGGGCGCCGCCGCGGCGGCGTGCGCCAGGCTGTGCCCGCCATGGTGCGCCGCCCGCCCGGTGGCGTTGCCGAGCGGACTGCCGGCCTTGCGGACAGGGGGTGATGCGCAGGCTGAAGATCGCCATCGTCAGACGAGCTTCAGCAGGAACGCCAGCGCCGCGAGGGCGATCACCAGCGCGGTCGAGACCACCCAGAAGGCAGGCTCGATCCAGGACGGCGTAGTGCTGCCCACCGGCCGCAGCCGAGCGAGGATCTTGCGCACCTCGTGCATCGTCGCCGCGTCGCGAGCCCGCGCGGCCTCCAGCTTGGCGAACTCGGCTTTGACGATCGTCTCCAGTACGGCGCAGACGGCGAACACCGCGTCCTCCTCCCGGCCGGGCGCCGAGCGCCGCTCTCACCGTCTGCCGGTCCATGGCTACAGCACCTGGACGATCTGCTCGTCGATCCGCTTCCAGGTCCGCTCCAGCCACATCCGCGAGATCATCCCGCCGCCGGTGTCGGCGCGCTCGTCGGCGAAGGTCCGGTTGGCGTCGAGCATCTTGTCGAAGTACGCCCCGGCGTAGTCGGGATGCAGCGTCGGCAGCTTCACCGGCCCGGAGAGACGATCGGCCATGCCGGCGTAGAGTTCCGTCTCGTCCAGCTCGGCGCCGTCGTCCGCCACCAGCGGCCCGAAGTACGGATTGAACCAGGGGACGATGTCGACACACGGCGGCAACGATTTCGAGGCGAGTTCCAGGGCGTCGACGGTGTGCGCCAGGCTGCGCCCGCCGATCACCGGCATGTGGACGATCACCCGCTTGCCGCTTTCGGCGAGGCACTCGAAGATTTCGGCTTCGAGCAGGTATTCGAGCATCGGCAGGTACGACGATGCGCCGTTGTCGACGACGAACGACGCATCCTCGGCGACCGCCCGTTCCGACCACGCGTTCATCTCGCCGATATCGACCTTGTTGCCGTTCACCAGCCGCACCGGCTGTGCCCCGAGCGCCGCGATGGCCGTGAACGACTTGTTCACCGGGTCGGTGTCGATGCACACCACCGGCTCGCCCCGCTCCTTCAGCGACTGCGCGATCAGCGAGGCGACCAGCGTCTTGCCGCAGCCGCCCTTGCCCTGCAGCACGAAGCTAACCGTCCGCCGGCTTGCGGCGCAGGGCGGGCGAGGACGTCCGGCTTCGTGCACGAGGGGTCGTAGTCTTCCCGGTAGGCGCGAGCCCGGCCGGAGCTTCCGACGTGAGCGGCTCGGTGAACTCGTGGTTCTGCTGCTGCTCTGACATGCGATGCGTCCTCTGTTCTGGTAGTCCGTTTTGGCCCCTTGGCGACGCCGAGGAGGGCATGGGCGTGCCTTCGAAAGGCGTCGTATCCGCACCCCGCGAGTTCGACTTTGAAGCGGTCGTAGACCGCACTCAGGGAGTGGCCTGCTGCAATCATTTGGCGAATAGCGTTGTTCTCACCCCCCGTCGCAGCGAGAAAGGCGACCTTCGCCGAGCCCCATTTCGTCTTTTCCATCGGCTCTGCCTAAGTCCGCCTAAGTCAGCCGAAGACGGCAGAAGACGGCCCAACTCTGCCTAACTCCGCCTTAGTCGGTCTTGCCGGCGCTCTCCGCTTCCTGACCACCCGCCCGGAGACGGGTACTAAGTGCGCAGTCTGTATCCTTGTTTTCATTGGCATTTTTCCCCCTGGTCAGCCATGGACAGGGTCGCAATAGGGGTGGACCGGGCCGTTGTGACCACGCCAAAGTCCGAAAGGCAGGCTCTTCGCGGCGCCGCAACGAGAAACACCGTCTCGCCCGGGTCGCTTTCGATGCCGCCGCCAAAGATCGTCTCGCCTGCATCCTTGGCGCGAGTGACGGCTACCGGGACGCTCCCGCCGTAGAACGCATGCCGGCCGATCGTTGCCGTCCTCGGCTGGCCGCCGAAGTCGACCAGAGATGGCCGCACCGTGCCGGCGGCGGCGCGCCGGGCGACGATCTCGGGGTTCTGGAACGAGCGGGCGCCGCCGGTCGGATCCGGCAGCCAGCCGCCGAGCGCCAGGTCGAGGATCGCCCGGAACTCGGCCCGTTGAGCGGCCGACAGCAGCGGAAGAGCGCGCCATGTCCGGCCGGGTGCGCGGAGCACCGGCTCGAACTGGCCCGGCGCGTCGATCACCGCCTGGACGCTGCCGCCCGACCCCGCGCGGTTGAGAACCACCGCGAGGACCGCCGCCTTGCCGGCGATCGGCTGCGTGCCGGCCTCGGCGTAGACGATCCGCCCGAGCGCCTCGGTGTCGTCGGCGCTGAGCGCGGCGGCGACGGCCGGTGTCGCCGCCAGCAGGAAGCAGCCGATCAGGGCGGAATGCAGCCGCACGGCGAAGCTGGGACCTTCCGTCATCGGCTCGCCTCCACCAGCCACGGTCGATAGGCAACGGCCGCAGTGGCGGCGATCGCGCCGTAGTACCGGCTGTCGTCGGAATCGGGGATGCGATCCGAGAACACGGCGATTTCGCCGACAGCCAGTCGCCGGCAACCGGACCACACTGGCAGTGGCCGGCCGCTCGGACCGAATGGCAGGGCCGTGCCGACGACGTGACCGTTGATGCTGAAGGCGAGGCCGTCGCGACAGATGGTGTCGCCGGCGACCGCCGCGACCGGCTTGAGCAGGCCGTTTTCCGGGTCGGCGTACCATGCCGCCATGCCGGGCACGGACGCGACGTAGTCCGCCATAACCGGCGGCAGCCGAAACCAGACGAGGCCGCCGCGCGCGATCGGCTGGTTCGACCGGACATACCAGCCGCGGGGCAAGGACGGCGAGGAGTTGAACTTGAGGTTCCAGCCGACTGTCTCCGACACCGCGGCGGTGAGGGCAGCGCAGGAGAAGAGGGCGACCCCGGCACCGAGCACCGCCGATCCGAGCCACCTCATGCCCGGCACTTCCAGCCGTGATAGGCGGGCAACGCCAGGTCCTTGTTGAGCATGAGGTTGATCGTGCTGCCGGGCTCGACCGTCAGCGTGCGCGGCCGGTCGAGCTGCTTGCGGATCATTTCCGAGCCGATGCTCTTGGTGGTGTCGCCCGCCCCGAGGCGCCGGCGCCGAGGATGCCGACGTTGGTCGTGCCACCGCCGCCTTCGGTCGCCGACACCAGCTGGCCGGTCTGGCCGACGATCGAAAACAAGGCGGCCCCGCCGATCGCCCCGGCCATCCCCCACGGATGGGTATCGACCTCGCCCTCGATGCCGGAAGCGCCGCTCGCGTCGGTGCCCGGCATCGCGCCGATGTTCTGCGAGCTGCCGTCCGGGAACAGGATGCGGATCCAGGCGACCTGCGCCCGGCCCTGGGCGAAGGCGAGCTGGTCGGCGTAGCGACCGTAGAGCCTGGTCGAGGGTGGAATCAGCATCCGCTCGCCGGTCGGGGTGTCGCACACCGGCACCTGGATCATCGCCACGACGTCGCCCGGCAGGTCGGAGTTGATCGCCGTCTGCGTGATCGCCGGAATGATCGTGCCGGCCTGGATCATGGTGCTGCTGATCGGCGGGCTGAACGGCGCCGTCACGAAGTCCTGGCCCTGCGTCCCGGCACCGACCAGCCATCGGTTCTTGGTCGCCGACAATCCCTGCACCGCGTCCTCATCGAGCCGATCGCGGCCATCGCTGGTCCCCGGGCGATAATCGACGCTCTGTCCTCCGCTCGGTATGGGAGCGGCCGCCGGCGATGTGCGATTGGGCACCTCCGGCGCCATCTGACCCACGAAGCCGGGCAGCAGCGGTTTCGGTGGCGCGGCGGCAGCGGTGGCCGCCGGCGCCGCGGGCTTGGGCGCGATCGCCTGGACCAGCGTCAGCGGCTGGATCGGCGCCGGTGCCGGCTCCGGTTTGACCGGCTCGGGCTGGGGCGCGGCGGCGTAGCCGGTCTTGAATGTCCGGCGCGCGGTGTCCGGCGGCGTGTAGAGATTGATCTTCGGCGTTTGCTCCGGCGCCGGCTGGTCAACGTACCGCTCGACGAACGCCTTGGCGCCGAGACCGCCGCCGACGGCGACCATCGCCGCGAGCAACACCGTCGTGATCCGCTTATTGTTGCGGCCGATCGGCTGCTCCGGATGCTCGTCCCCGAACGCCATCACGACGTCCTCCGGATGCGGACGGTGGCGCCGTCCAACTGCAGCTCGGCGGTGGTGAGCGGCGTATCGACTTCGTAGAAGCGGTTGCGGATACGGAACGGGATTGCCGTCTTGCCGGCGTCGCCGACGGCGAACAGCGCGGGACTCGCGGCCATCGGGCCGAGCCGCGGCGGGAAGGCAATGTAGGTCTTGCCGGCCGCCTCGATCACGTACTCGGGCTTCCACCTCGGCGCGGCGCCGGACGGCACGTCGATCTCGAAGTTGCGCGAAAACGTATTCGGATCGAACTCCGGCTGCGGTCGTCCCTTGGCCGCAGGCAGGGCGGCGGTGGGATAGGTCCAGCGCACCCGATCCATGCCGCCATTCGCCCGGCTGGTGATGTCGACCTGATAGTCGCCGGCCGTCGTCGTGATCAGCATGTTGGTCGCGATGCCGGGCTTGCCGCTGCGGACGACCACGGAGTCGTTGGCACCGCGGGTGAGGTCGACCATCCATCGCGACGGGTCCGGATCGCCGATCACCGGCTGCCGCGAGATTTCTTCGCCGTCCCCGAGCTGCAGCACGGTGATCCGGCCCGGCGAGACGGTGACCGGGTAGACCCGGTCCGGCTCGAACGCGTAGACCGTGGTCGCATTCATCGTCTTGGCGACGCCAGTCCGGCCCGGCCGCTGCACCACCGGCGGCGGCGACGGAGGTTGCGGCTCGGGTACCGGCGGTGTGATCGCCGCGACCAGGTCGGGCGGCATGACCGTGGGATCGCCGGTATTCTCGTCGACCGCCGCGCAACCGACGGCGGCGAGGACGAGCGGTGTCAGCAGCAGGCGACGCATGATCAGCGCTCCTCGGCAAAAATCATGTGCGTCAGGAACAGCCCGGACTTGTTGCGCACGACATCGCCGGTCGTGCGCGGGGCCGTGAACGCCAAAGTGAAGTCACCATTGACGCGCCGGCTCGCGACCTGTCGGCCGTCCTTCCAATCGAGCTCGTCCCAAATGACATTGACGACGTCGCGGCTCTTCAGCTTGGTGCTGACGATCAGTACCTGCCGCTCGCTGGCGGCCTCTTTGCTGTCTTCTCGCCAGGCGTCGAACCGCTTGCGCGCATCGCCGCGGATCACCCGCTCCTGCGTCGCCTGGTTGTCGGCGTTGACGTTGTCGTCGGACGACAGAGCGAACATCGCCTTGACGATCGAGTCCGCCGCCGAAATCCGCATCAGGTCGGGCGGCTCGCCCGCCCGGGCGACGAACACCTCGCCCGGATCGCCGATGCGGTCGAACGGCACGAAGACGGTCTCGACCTGCGGCTTCTGCGCCTCCCACCACCAGCCGCCGGCCAGGCCGACACCGATGGCAGCGGCGGCGACCGTCGTCATCCGCCAGTAGGCGGCGAGCCGCATCGCCGCGTCGTAGCGACGGTCGCCGTCTCTGGCAGCCGCCTGCCAGCGGTCGCTCACGACCATCTGGCCGTCGAGCCACTCGGTCGGCGCACCGCGATCCAGGCTCTTGAGTTTTTTCGCCAGGAGATCCCAGCCGACGCGCAGCGCCGTCATCGGACCGAATCCCACCACGCGCTCAGCTGCGGCTGGATCTTCATCAGCCAGGTGAGCTTGACCCACCAGTAGCCGAGGAAGGCAAGCCCGGCGACCAGCACCGCTTTGGCGACGGGGCTGGTGTAGAGGCGAATCTCCACGATGAGTGGCTGCGGCAGCGGGTCGTCGATCGTCGTCCTTACCGGCGGGTCGGGGATGGGAATTTGTGGCACGGACGGCCCTCCATATTGCCTCGCCATGGTGCCGCTCGAATATCGTATGCGTCAATATAAATCATATTTACGTCATTATTTATTTACATAAAGACGATATTACTCCAGCCTCGGTCGAGGCGGATGCACGATCCGTGCGTCGAAATAGAAGGACGAGACGCAAATGAATGTTGTATCTGAGTGCGTTAGCTCGATTTTCCGGGATTGCCATGGGCACAGAAACCGGTACGACGTTTCGCGACGCGCTGAAAAAAGCAGGTCTGAGCCAGGTCGAGTTTCGCGAGCTGGTTCTCCGTCTCAGCGGCAATGCGGTGACACTGACGACAATCAGCCGATGGGCGACGGGAAAGAGTCCGCCGTACCCCTGCGCGCTGGCGTTGCTGGCGGTCATCCGACAACTGCCACCAGAGACGGTCGCTTCCTTGCGTCCGTAAGCCGAAACGCCCCTGCCGCTCTGACCGGCCTCGCCGTCGTGCTCGTCGGCGCCGATGCGTTTGCCGCCGGCGGCAACGCCATCGCGCAAATGCTCAACTCCGTCGTCGACAACGCGACCATGTGCGGCGGTGCCATCGCTGCGCTCGCGGCGTGTGGCGCCGGGGGTGGGATGGCGACCGGCAATCACGGGATTGTCGGCCCCTGCCTCAAGGGGGCGGGTGGCGGCACGCTGATCGCGTCGTCCGCCCAGCTCGTCGGCCTGGTGCTTCCCGGCGGCGGCGCCGGCGGCTCGCTCGGCGTGCCCGCAGCCATCTCGGCGATGGACTGGCTGCACATCCTCGCTGGCATCGTGTCGTGACCGGCGACTCTCCGGACGACTGGCAGCTCCCGACACTCGCTTTCCTCAAGGAAGAGCCGCTGATGTTCGGGATTCCCCGCAAGCAAGCGGCGGTCGTGGCGGTCGCCGGCTTCTTCGTCTTCATGCTTGTCAGCAAGACCGTCGGGATCATCGTCGCCGTGCCGACGACGATGATCACCGTCGGCCTGCTGCTGGCGGTCGCCCGGTGGCAATACGCCCGGGATCCGCACTGGTGGGCGCATGCGACACATCATCACTGGCCACTGGTCCGCTACACGGGGGACTGACTGATGACGCATCGGCCACTCTCAGACGCACTGACGTGGGGCTTGATGATCGACCCCGGGACGATCGTCACCAAAGCAGGCGAACTGATGACCTGCCTACGGTACGTCCCCAGGGATCGGGCAAGCAGCAGCCCAACACAAAACGTAGCTTCAAGATCGGCGCTGAATTCAGCGCTTCGGCGATTCGGATCGCGCTGGGCGCTTTGGTTCGAAGATGTCTGCGACGAGACGCTCGCCTACGAATCGCCACTTTCCTTTCCCGATCCGGTTTCTGCGGCGATCGACGAACAGCGGCGCCGCCTGTTCACCACCCCGGGTGTTCAACTCGCCAGCACCTACGTCGTCACCCTGCTCTATGCGCCGCTGCCCGATGCCATCGGCCGGCTGGCGGCCTCGTTCGAGCAGGCCGGCCCCGCGGCGGCGATCGACGACAAACGATACCGGTCGGAAGTCGAGCGGTTCCGCGCCGGCGTCGAAGCGTTCCGGCTGCACCTTTCGGACGTCATGCCGGTGTGCGAGCCGCTGACCGGCGCCCGGCTGATCACCTACCTGCACAGCCGGGTGTCGACCGATCACCGGCCGCTGGCGATGCCGGATCTGCCGATCTTCCTCGCCGAGTTCCTGACGGACGATGCCTTCGTGCCGGGGGTCTATCCGAAGCTGGGCGGCCACCACCTGCGCACGGTCCGGGTCAAGGACCAGCCGTCGAGCTTCACGCCGGGCATGCTGTTGGCGCTCGGCGGCGTCGGCTTTCCCTACAATCACGTCGCCCGCTGGCTGCCGCTGTCGCGCGAGGACGCCGAACAGGAACTCGAGGCGCGGCGCGACTCCTGGGCGGCGGCCCGCAAGGGCTTCCTCATCAAGGTGTTCGCCAACGTCTTTCGTTTTCACGACGACGGCACGAAGGACAACCTCGCCGCCATCGCCAACATGGAAGGATCGGCGGCCGCGCTGGCGCTGCTGGCGCAGGGCGACTGCACCTTCGGCCGCTGGACGCACACCGTCACCGTGACCCATCCGGACGCCGAGACGGTCAAGGAGCGGTGCCGGATCATCCAGCAGATCTTCGCCGGCTTCGTCACCTCGGTCGCCGAGGACGATGCCATGAGCACCTGGATCGGCTCGCTGCCGGGACATCCGCGGGGTGGCCTCGACCGCTTCCTCGGACCGTCGATTTCCTTCGCGGAAATCGTGCCGTCGTCGGCCACGTGGTGCGGCCCGGCCCGTGACGAGCATCTGGACGGCCCGCCGCTGTTGCAGTGCATGTCGGACGGCGGCAAGGCGTTCCGCCTGTGCCTGCACCAGGACGGCTCGGACCTCGGGCACGCGGTCGTCCTCGGCGAGAGCGGCGGCGGCAAATCGACACTGCTGAAGAGCATGGTCGCCGCGCATCGGAAGTATCCCGGATCACGGGTGTTCTATATCGACCGAGGCTCCGTCGCGAAGCTGGTGACGTTGGCGCTCGGCGGCGAGTTCCATGCGCTCGCTGCCGGCGACGACGCGGTCTCGCTGCAGCCGCTGGCGTTCATCGACCAGCCGGGTGAGCTGTCATGGGCGTTCGAGTTCGTTCTCGGCTGCTTGCAGCAGCAGGGGCTGGAAACGTCGGCGGCGCAGAAGCGGGAGCTGACGATCGCGCTGCGCGCCCTGGCCAGCCAACCCGCTGAGATGCGCACGCTCACGTCGTTGCGGCACGCGACCCAGGACGATGACATCAAGGACGCGCTCGCCGTCTTCTGCGTCGGCGGCGCGTGTGGCGACCTGCTGGACAACGCCGAGTATCGGGTCGGCGGCACCGCCGACGTCAGGTGCTTCGAGACCGACAGGCTGCTGCAGAACCCGACGGCGCTCGCGCCGGTGCTGGCGTGCGTCTTTCACGAGATCGCCCGCAGCTACGAGGACGCCCGGCCGACACTGGTGGTGATCGACGAATGCAAGACGTTCATCAGCCATTCGCTGATCGCCGATCAGGTCGACGAGCTGATCCGCCGTGCCCGACGGGAGAACATGCAGGTCGTGCTCGCGACGCACAGCATGATCGACATCGAGCACTCGTCGATCGGCCACATAATCGACTCATCGATCAAGACTAAGTTGTTCACCGCGACGGCCGGGGCAATCGAGCCGAGAACGGCGGCGGCGCTGGAGCGCAGCGGTCTGACGCCGACACAGATCGGCATTATCGCCGGCCTGCGGCCGAAGCGGGAGTACGCGATCAAGGTCGGCGAACACTGGCGCGTCTTCGAGCTCGCGCTCAGTGACTACGAGCGGGCGATCGTCTGTGGCGGCAGCGGCGCGGAGTCGAAGCTGATCGACAAGATCCTGGCGGCCGGGCCGCGCGAGGAGTTCGCCGAGCGCTGGCTCCGGCATCGCGGCATCGCCGGGCCACGGATCTGGCAGGAGGCAGCGGAATGAACAGAACAGCAGCAGCGACGGCCGGGGCGATGTTGCTGGTCGGCACGCCGGTCGCGCACGCCCAGGTGGTGGTCACCGACCCGGTCACGGAGGCGAACACCGCTTCGTCGCTCGGCGCCGATCTCCAGGCGGTCGCCGATCGGGCCGCGGATTACGCCCAGCAGATCGCCACCTACGCCGAGCTGGTCAACACCTACGTCAACGCCGTCGAGAACACCGTCGGCATCCCGATGGCGGCGATCGCTCGGGTGCAGGGATACTACTACCGGGCCGAAGGCATGGCGCTGCAGGCGGCGGCGATCGCCGGGTCGGACGGGACAATGATGCAGCGCGCCAGCATGCTGCGCGGGCTGTCGCGCAACGGCGGTCACCTGCCCGGAGACGCCGGACGGACGGCCTCGATGCTGCGGACGCAGATGTCCAAACAGATCGATGAGGACCAGCGACTCCTCGGCATCGAGGCGGCGCGCAAAGTCGAGAACGACGCGATGCTCCGCTCGGCACAGGACAACTCCGCCGAGGCCGTCGGCCGCATGGCGGCGATTCAAGCGCAGAGCCACGTCACGGCCGCGGCTGCGGCCCAGCTGCAGCAAACCAACGCCATTCTGGCGCAGCAGCAGGCTGAGCAGATCGTCAAGGACTCGGCCGCTCAGGCCGACGACGAACAGTACCAGGCCGATCGAGCCGCGGACATCGCCGCCGGACGGGCCGCCGCGGCCAATCCGGTCGTCATGAAGCAATCACCAGTCACGTGGGGACGCTGACATGTTTACTGGAAAGTTCATCGCGATCGCTGTCGCGCTCATGCTCACCCTGGCGGGTGCGGCTGGCTATTTTGTCATGAAGATGCAAGCCGACGACGCGTTGGAGCGGGCGAAGATCGACGACGACGCACGCTACCAGGCGCAGCGAAAGGCCGACATCAAGGCAGGGCGAGAAGCGGTCAAGCACCCGGCCTTCATCACGCAGTCGCCAGAAAAGTGAGGTCGCTGACATGGACGCTCTCGCACCGCTCGGCCACGCCTTCGCCACGGCCCTCGCGGGCGGCACAGCCAATATCATGCCCTACGCCGAGTTCATGGCCTGGGGTTTTATGGTTCTCGGGGTCGCCTGGCTCGGCCTTACCATCGCTTTCGGCAGCGGTGGACCGCCGGCCCTCGCCACCAGGCTGGTCATCACCGGCGGCTTCTATCTCGTCGTCGTCCAGACGGCACAGGTGATCGGTGAGGACGTCCTCTCTGGTGCCGTGCAGTTCGGCCTGCTCGCCGGAGGCAGCTCATTGAGCCCGGACGTCTTCCTGAACTCGCCGGACACGATCTTTGCGATCGGCTACGCCCGCGCGATAGACCTGAATGAACTCGCCGATCAGTCGTGCGGAACGGTGCCGCTCGGAGGGTGCCTGGCGCACATCGGCAGCTACCTCCCGCTGGTCGTGGCGTCATGGACGGTGCTTCTGACTTTTCTCTTCATCGCCGGGAGCGTCCTGCTCACCTTCGCGCTGTTCAAGCTCTGCATCCTCGCATCGCTGGTGATCCTGCCGGCAGCCATCTTTGTACCTGCCGCCGGCTTCGCCTCGGGCGTCGTGCGCTACGCCGTTCACAGCGCCGTGCAGCTCATGGTGCTGGCGATGATCGTCTCGATCGCGAACATGGTGTTTGGCTCGATAACGATTCATGGAGGGGCCGGTCTGACGACGGCGACCCCGTTCCTCGGGGGCGCGCTCGTCCTGGCTGGGGCGACGCTCGGGTCCATGGGCCTGGCACACGCCCTGACATCCGGCGCGATCGCCTCCCTGGGCACCTACCTGGCGGCGCCGGCGATGGGCGCCGCGGCAGCACGGAGCGCCGCCGGGCACCTCGACGCGCCCGCCACCAGCGCACTCAAGGCCGCCGGCGGCGAGACGTTCCGGGCCATGTCTGCGGCCGCCAACGCCAGCCAAGCCAGCATCTCCGGGATGAGCCGCCGCACCGAGGCCCGCCGTCCCGCGCAAACGGACGGCAGCCCGCCCACGGGCCGGTGATCAGAGCGCGTCTCGATGGAGTAATCCGATGAACGCAGACGGGCTAAAGCAGCGTGTAGCGCGCGCCGTGGCCGTTATCGCCGAGCATGTCGGCAGGAAGAAGCGGATCGACCATGCAGCCGGGATCCAGGCTTGGGAGAACGAGCAGCGAGAGGAGGACCGATATAATGCCAGCTATTACCGCGCCCAGGCGCGGGCCGAGATGCTTGCGGAGCGCTGGGCCCTAGAGGCTGGCAGCGAGATGATGGAGCGCGAAGGCATTGCGCGGGCAGAACGTGCCCTTCTCGCGCGTAACCAGGATGAAGGACGTGGCGCCGTCCAGAAGGCAAAAACCACACGAGACCGCGGCGTCGACGACGATCTCGAACTCGGTCTGTGACGCGTCATCAGCAGCCGCGGCCCAAACGTCAAGGCTCGGCGGGATCGGCCTGCATCCGCTCGTCGCACTCGCCGCACGTAAGGCTGATTTCCGGCTTGCCCCATGCGTTCAGCCCGCACGCCGGACAGGTGTATTTCGTCTTGCTGGCGGCCTTTCGCTTCGCCGCCTCCGGGTCGCGCCACAGCTCGACATACCGCACCGAGTAGCCTTGCTGCAGCAGCTCGCGACACGCCAGGTCGAAGGGGCCGCCGCGGGCGATGTAGTGGCTGACCTTCTGGCCGGTCTCCTTGCCGCCCTCGGCGGCCGTCGCCGACGGGATCAGGCCGACCGCCCGCATCAGCCCGGCCCATTCCTTGTTGTGGTAGCCCTGGCGGCTCGGAGCGCCGAAGTGATGCTGCTCGAGGTGGGTCATCTCGTGCACCAGCGTCGAGAGGCTCTCCTCGGTCGTCCGGCTGCGGAAGTGCGACGGGTTCAGCGCGATCTCGTCGGTGGTCTCGTTGCCGTCCACGGTGCCGAAGCGGCCGCCGGCGAAGTAGCCATACGCCGTCCTGTGCCGCTGCATGGTGATCAGGCACTGCGGCAGCCTGCCGCCGAAGAGGCGGCGGTTGAAGAAATCGTACGCTTCTCGGAGGCCGTCGTAGGTACTGCGGGTCGGGTCGGTCATCGGGCACCCCCAATTTTGTACCGTACGATACAAATTTACTGATGTATCCGGCCGGGCCGCGGCAGGGTGGCGAAGTCGATGACCCGGCCCAGCGCGTTCTCGGCGACGTCGTCCGGCCGCCGGGTGAAAAAACACCGGGTGAGGCCGCGATCGCAGCAGTAGACGGCGCCCGTCTCGCGGCAGTAGCGCGGCACTGCGCATTTCGGCTGATCGGCCTTCGGTAGCACGGTCGCGGCCCAGATGGTCTTCGGCGTCGGTGTCATGGCCTTTACTTTCCTTCACTTGCTGGCAGGGTGCAGCAGCAGCTGCACCCCTGCCCGTCGGCGAGACCGGGGGTAGCAAGTGCCAGGGCGGCGCGGGGGGTGGGGAATCGCCCACCCGGAGGGCGCGGCCGTTGACGGCCGCGGGCTGCAGGAGCGCAGCGACGAAGCCTGGGGAGACCGCCGGCGCCGGCGGCCGCAGGCCGCGGACCCTGGTGCGCGCGAGGGGCGGAGCCCATGAGATTTTTCGGAAACTGACCGGGCGCGCAGCGCCACCGAATCCCCAGGCTGTGCCTGGTCCGGCAAGACGTCGCCGATCTGATTGCCGCGGTACGTTGTTGCACGGACCTGGGAGTGCACGCGCTGAGGCCACGCCCGATCGTTGCTTACGCGATGCGGACGGACTTCGGGCGTCCGCACTCGAGCATGCGGTTCAGGACATTGACGGCGATGGCCACCTCGGTTGCCTGCCGCGACACGGTGCGGAACCGTAGGGCGTCGCCGATCACCCGTTTGTAACGGCTGATCGCCGCCTCCACCAACGCGCGACGATTGTATCCGGCGGCCTTCTGCCAGCCCATGCGCCCGCGCTCGGCGATCATCCGGAGATGCCGGTCGCGTTGCGTCGGCGCGGTCTCGGCCGTCGCGCTCGGCACCGCGGTCGAACGCGGTGGTGCGACGACCGCAGCCCCGGGATGGCGCCCGGCGACGACACCGTAGACGTCGTCGCGATCGTACGCCCCATCGCCGGTGAACGAAGCGACCGGGTCCGCCACCTGGTCGAGCAGCGGGCCGACCCGCGAGCCGTCGTCGACGTCGTTGGTCGTCACCTCCGCCGCGACGATCTGGCCGGTGTCGACATCCACGCCGATGTGCAGCTTCCGCCAGGACCGGCGCTTCTTCGTGCCGTGCTTCTCGATCAGCCACTCGCCGGCCCCGCACAGCTTCAGACCCGTGCTGTCCACCAGCAAATGCAGCGGCCCGGTTGCCGACCGCGGCCGCGGCGGCACCGCCAGTGCCCCGGCCCGCCGGCTCATGGTCGAATGGTCCGGAACGGCGAGATCGAGACCGAGCAAACGAAGGATCGAGCCGATCAGCCCTTCGGTCTGACGCAACGCCAGCCGGAACACGGCACGCAGCGTCAGCCCCGTCGTGATCGCCAGCGGCGAGTAGTGCGGCTGCCCGCCGGGCGTGACGCGCGGCGCGGCGCGCCATGCCGCGATCGCCGCATCGGTGAACCAGACCGTGAGGCTCCCGCGCCGGCGCAGGGCGGCATCGTATTCCGCCCCATTCGTCACTCGGCGCCGCTGCTTCGCAATGTGGTGACGGCGATCGGCATTGGCTTTGAACGGCACGGCCACGCGTCCATCGGTCAGAAAAGGGACCGTTCCCCTACGCCAGCCAGCCCCCGACGGCAACCCGCCGATCCGTGCAACAACGTAACGCAGAAGCACAATCATCGATTATATGGGCAGGAGGTAACGCTCCTTACGCGCCCGGGCGATTTCGCACAGATAGGGCACGGGTTCGCTCAAGGTGTTGGTCTCCAGCAACGACCATGCCGGGCAGCGTGGGCAATAGGAACGCGCATCGCAGGCGAGACATGCGGCGGCGAGCGGTGGCGCGTCACCGATAAATCGCTGCACCCGTTCCCACGCCGCCTGAAAGCCGACCTCAAGCGGGCGCACGGCGGGCAGCGGGAGGTCCAGGCAGACGTTCATTTCTCCAGCCGGATTGACGACGAACGCGACTTGACCAGCTAAGCAGCAAAAATTGTCATCATTGGTGAGGGCGAGGGACGAATCGCGCAACGCGGCTTCGGTCCATTCGTCGGCGGAGGCGCGGTCGGTCGCTTCGAGAGCGACACATTCGGAGGCGGACAGGCGGCAGTTGTCCACATCGGACCGAGCGCCATCGCGCCGCTTCGAAAGGAGCCAACCGGCCGAAAACGACACGCCCCAGTTGCGCGCCATCTGTCGCATTGCTTCCAACTCGTCCGCATTCTGCCGCGTGGCGGTTGTCTTGAGTCCGAGCGGGACGCGATGCCGCACGAGTGCTTCGATCCCGGCGCAGCAGCGGGCGTAACTGCCAGGAACGCCCGTGACCGCTTCGTAGGTCGAAGCGGTGGCGCCGTAGAGCGTGATTTCGGTTCGACTGGGCGGAGCTTCCGCCAGACGCTCCGCGATCGCCTCCGTGATCATCGTGCCGTTGGTATAGAGTGTGAGTATGAGGCCCATCCGCGTGAGGGGCGTGTAAAGCTCGAAAAAGTCGGGACGCAGAAAAATTTCGCCGCCGGTGAGGAGCAAGAACACCATGCCATTTTCAACGGCCTCGCGCGTCAGTGTCAGCCACTGCGAGGCCGACAGTTCCTTTGAGCGAAGCTCGCGATCGCCGGCCGAGTGGCTGACATAGCACATGCGGCAGGTTAGGTTGCAGCGCTCGGTAAGTTCGAACGTGCCATTAACGGGTTGGCGGCTGGCGGCGCCGCGCCGGTGCAATTCGCGCACCAGAGGACCATACTCTGAGGGGAGAGTGATCATTCTTCGATCAGCGCCATCTGTGCGATCCCGTTCAGGAAGACATGCACATCCGCGAGAACACGTTCGGGGTCAGCGTCGAACTGTTCCGCCACGGCAGTCGCCAGTTCATCCACTGAGCGATCCTCGGCGAGGACTTCCCATATGCAGCGCGCCGACTTGTTTAGGATTACCAAGCCGTTTGTACCCACCACTTGCGCACCGAGTGGCACCAATACGTGTTCGCCGCCGATATTTTGCATCACACAGTTATCACTGCGTTTCATGATTTTTTCCAGGCGGTAACTCAAACTCTCCCCTTACATTGACATTTTTTTAGCGCACAATAAGCCCGCTGGGCCCGGAGCTTGACACTTTGCCACTGATCTATCGGCCAGCTTGACGGGGACAAAAGTTGCCCTGGGGGGCTCGTAGACTTGCGTTTGTGTTACTATCGTCTTATTCTGGGGCGCGATCGATTGGGAGATCTGGCTTTCCATTGGAACTGTCCCTTATCTGAACTTCTTCACTCGGCAAGTTGGTTCACGAGACGGGCTGCTTCTCTTTTGCGCGGCGACTTCCTTGACGCTCTAAGCGTCGTCCCGACCGCCAATGCAATTCTAGCAAAATTTGTATGGTTAATGCAAGTGCGCACCAAGCGAAGTGGGTTCAAGGCTAACACGTCATGCGAGTGGCGTCTCCAACTCACACCCCGACAACTACTTTGACAAACACCGTCACGTTGTTGGGGTCGTTTGCGGGAGAGGGCGAAATGCTACTGTATAAGAGCAGGAGTATGACTATATTCCCAGCTGTCGCCGACTCCGTTATTCTTTAGGACTCTTGAGCACAGCAAACAGGCGACAGTGGCAAGCTCCAGCGATCTCCTCGCCGATGTCGCGGCGCGCGGCGGGAGCAGTTCAACGTTGCCGTCGAGTACCGTTGGCCTTCCTTAGGTGTAGCCGCTCGCCATCATCGGCGGTCGTGCTCGCAAACATCGCCGATTTCTGGCTCACGCTCGCTGCCAATGACGGCGCGATGATGCTCACATTATCTGCCAGCCTGCTCGCCATCGTCGGCGCGTACTCGCCAACGGAGCGTTCTGCTCACGCTCGTTGCCAATGAGAAGACCGCTCCTTTCATGGGCGGCCTTCGGCCTGAGGTGGACAGGAAAGCGGACTCACACCAACACGCGCGTCATCCCATGAACAGTCATGCCTGCCGTGATGCGGCGCGCCCGCTCTCGGAGGCAGACTGACCGCAAGGAACATTCGCGAAAGAGCGTCCTGACCTGAAGCAGCTGTATTCAGCCACGCACAGTCGGAAGCCGCGAAGGGGTTCAAGAAAGCTCATATCGTTTCTAGCGCCTCCGGTGGCGGACTTCTTGACTTCCACTGATGGGCATCGCCTCACGCGCCCGCTTGAAGGAGGGTGACCCGATGTTATTTGCCTGGACGACTTTGATGATGGGCTGTAATCCGGGATCGGCGCTTTGGACCGCGATTATTATTTGAGACAGAAAGGTGCGGCCTTTGCCCACGCAAATCGGACCCCCGCGATTGGCACGCAGCCGCGCCTTTCTCAATCATCCTTTTTGAAGAGATCGTCGCAGTAGCTACAAAGTCCGTTGTTGTCGTAGGCTACGGAGCTAGGCGTTAGAGCGATGTGACAACGTGCGCAATTTCCCTCCAACACATATTCACACCAGAAGCACCCGTTGACGTCGTAAGTCATTATATAGGTGTGCAGACCGCATTCTGGACAATCACAGATGACTTCGTCACCACCGTCCTTCGCAGCAATATAACCATCAGATCCGTATTCAGCGACTAACGCAATCTGGATAACCTGCTCAGCATCGATCTCAATACCGCAAGCGCGGCATTTGCCCTTTATGTCCTGAGGCACCGTGTTCGACGGATCGACTTGTTCAATCAAGCTAGAATGGCAGGACGGGCACGCGAAATCCTCATAGGCCGTAATTTCTGCAAGCCAATCGACCTTTTCGAAAGAGGCATCGCAAGCTTCCTTCTGTGCCTCGAAGAACGCGTGCTCCTCTAGCATAGACTGCCACGCATCTCCGAGTTCTGTAGCTGGATTGCGACGCAGGAGTTTAAACAAAGCCTCTACCATCGGAAAGGACTGGGCAATCGCTTCCTTGACCGACTGCAGAGGTTCCTTCGGATGGAAGTGTTCCAGATCATTGCGCAAAGCCTGGAGCCGATCAATATTTACTTTCGGCCATGCAAGATCGAAATCCTTAAAACGGCTCTTCAATTGAAAAAGATCAACGGTTTTGTATCCATCCGCTTTGTGCGCCACGCTGCCCTGGCCGTCTGGAACCGGTTTGTATTTTGCGCCAATCACGTCCATTGGATCGGCATGTGGAGCGGACTCTATTAGACATTGCTTAGCAAGCAACAAAAGTCCCGCATAATAGTTCCGCGCAGCGCTAATAGGACGCCGAGTGTCGTTCGACTTGAAATCTTCGATCCCAAGCTGAAGCGAGTGAACCGCATTTTCAAAAATGTCTGTCATCAGAACGTTAGACCGACTTTTCCCATATTGGGGAGGCGCATGCCACCGGCTATGTGGGGTAGAAAGGTCCAGACGACAACCTTCGAGAAGCGCCGATGTGGCGACGCTATCCGAGGTAAAGCAGCCTTCCAAGGACGTGCCCGGCAAGTCCGCAAATGTTAAGGGTTATCGGATGCCTGCCGTACACCGATGGTGGGACGGGCGAGCGGCAGGCGTCCGATAGGCCTCAGGGGAGGAAACCGCGGGGGCCGCACCGGTGCTGGTCGGTGGGGCCGGATCTATGGGGAATTGGCCGTCGCGGGGTGGCTGCGTGGAAGGCGGTGGCGCGGCCGCCGGCAGCTGTGCGCGGCCCGGCCGGGCACAGCTGCCACGGGTCTGGGCGGGCTGCGGCGATGGGCGGGCGGCTGATCGGGTGTTTTTCGCGGCGGCGGCGGCTGGTTCGGGCGTGTCGCCGCGTCGCCGGGCACGGATGGCCGGCGGGTTCGGTCTTCGCTGCGCGCGGGTGGCCGTTGCGGCGGTCTCATGAGCTGTCGATCCCGATGACCGGCGCCGCGGCTGCTGGCCGGGATGCGGGCGCTCCGCCGCGCCGGAAGGTCTCGACGACGATCATCGCGCCGCCGCAGCAGGGACAGCGGTACGCGTTCGGCGCTGCGGCGTCGGCGGCCGCGGCATCGCCGGTGCCGTCGGCGGGCTCCGTCCGATCATCCGGCGCTTTCGGCTTCGCCGCCAGCAGCGCCCGGGCGTGGGCGACGGCGGTGCTACGCTGGGCGTTGGCGAGGAAGCCGTAGTGGCGGATGCGGTGGAAGCCGGTCGGCAGGACGTGGAGGAGGAAGCGGCGGATGAACTCGGGCACCGGCAGCGTCATCGTCTTCCAGCGGGCGAGCCCGTCGGCGCGGTAATCCTTCCAGCGGAAGCGGACGGCTTCGTCGTCGCAGGCGACCAGCCGTCGGTTCGAGATGGCGACGCGGTGGGTGTAGCGGGACAGATAGGTGAGCACCGCGTCCGGCCCGGCGAACGGCCGCTTCGCATAGACGAACCACTTCGTCTTCTTCAGCGGGGCGAGGACGGCCGCGAAGGCGCTGGCGTCGGCGAGCGCCGTGAGGCGGCCGAAGAAGGCGAGGCGGCCGGCGCGGTGCGCCTCGGCCAGCGCCGCCAGCATCAGCCGCCGGAACAGTGTCGACAGCACCCGCACCGGCAGGAAGAACCCCGGCCGGCAGCCGATCCATCGGTCGCCGTCCGGCGCCAGGCCGCCGCCCGGGACGATGACGTGGACGTGCGGATGGTGGGTCAGCGCCGAGCCCCAGGTGTGCAGCACCGCGGTCAGGCCGATCCGGGCGCCGAGATGCTTCGGGTCGGCGGCGATGGTGACGAGCGTCTCCGCCGCCGTCCGGAACAACAGGTCGTAGACGACGGCCTTGTTCTGCCAGGCGATGTCGGCGATCGCCGCCGGCAGGGTGAAGACGACGTGGAAGTAGGGCACCGGCAGCAGGTCGCACCGCCGCGCCTCGAGCCACGCCTCGGCCGCCGATGCCTGGCACTTCGGGCAGTGGCGGTTGCGGCAGGAGTTGTAGGCGATCTGCACGTGCCCGCAGCGTTCGCAGGCGGCGACGTGACCGCCGAGCGCCGCGGTGCGGCACTGCTCGATCGCCGTCATCACCTTCAGCTGGCCGAGGCTGACGTGGCCGGCGTTCGCTTTGCGCCACGCCGCCCCGTGGTCGCGGAAGATGTCCGCGACCTCGAGCGCAGCACGGGCCACGACCGCCGCTCAGCCCGGCAGCGGCGACCGCTCCTCCGCGAGATCGCGGACCAGGTATTCGAGCGGGCTCCTGACCTCGCCGATGGTCTTCAGCGCCACCTGCGTGTAGCGCGCCGTCGTCTCCAGTTTCTTGTGGCCGAGCAGCACCTGGATGACGCGAACGTCGGTCTTCTGCTCGAGCAGATGCGTGGCGAAGCTGTGGCGGAGCGTGTGCATCGAGACCCGCTTGGCCAAGCCGGCCGCTTCCGCCGCCTGGTGGCAGGCGCGATTGAGCTGCCGGGTGGTCAGCGGCTGGCCGGGATCGCGGCCGGGAAACAGCCAGCCGCGCGGGCGCGCCTCCTGCCACCAGGCGCGCAGGATGGTGAGCAGAACGGGCGACAGCAGGGCGAACCGGTCCTTTCTCCCCTTGCCCTGCTCGACGCGGATCGTCATCCGGGCGCTGTCGATATCGCCGATCTTCAGCGCCGTCACCTCGGACGCGCGCAGCCCGGCACCGTAGGCGACACTCAGCGCGGCGCGCGCCTTCGCCCCTGCCGTCGCCCGCAGCAGCCGCGCCACCTCGGACCCGCTCAGCACCACCGGCAGCCGCTGTGGTTCACGGATGAACGGCATGGGCTCGGTCACCTCCGGGCGGCCGAGCGTCACCTTGAAGAAGAACCGCAGCGCCGAAACCGCCGAGTTGATGCTGGGCGAACCGACGCCGCTCGCCGCCAGGTGCAGATGATACCGACGCAGGTCCTCCGGCTCCGCCCGGTGCGGCGAACGGCCGAGGAAAAGGGCGAAGGACTTGACGTGGCGGACATAGTCGGACCGCGTCTTCTCCGAGAAGCCGCGGATCTTCATGTCCTCGATCATCCGCCGGCGCAGTGGGCTGATAGGCTCGTCAGTCATCGGGAGCTCCTGTCCTGAGTGAGGTCTGAGCCTCAATCCTCAGGACACGCCCCGAACTCCCGCTACCCCGACGTCATCCCCCCGTCACCCGCAAACGCTCCCTTACCGCGACAGCGGTTTCGTCCCCTGGCGATGAGCGTCAGAAAATGTCGCGCGCGGGCTCCGCGGAGCGATCGCGCCGGGGTGGGAGGTGACCAGCCGGTTGTTCTCGCAAACCAAGGTATCTGAGAACGCCGAGCAGTGACGTGGCCATCTGCCTCTCGCAGCCGCCGAAGCGTTCTCAAAACCGTTCTTGAATGCCATGTTCCGAAACGCTCAGCGACCGACGACTTTCGAGAAGGATGCGCCGGTGCTCACCGCCGCCAGGCTCGCTAATCAGCTGCACGCCAGGCCTGCCGAGATATGCGACTTCCTCGCCGGAACGCGCGCCGCCGCCCGCACCCGGGAATTCACCGACCAACTCCGCGCCGTCGGGGTGCTGGTGTGACATGCTGGTCCGTGGGCGTGCCGTCGACGCGCCGACGGCTATCCACCTACAAGCGCAAGGCATTTTCTCATTGGCAACGAGCGTGAGCAGAACGCTCCGTTGGCGAGTACGCGCCGACGATGGCGAGCACGCTGGCAGATAATGTGAGCATCGGCGCGTCGTCATTGGCAGCGAGCGTGAGCGGGAATCGCCGATGTTTGCGAGCACGGCCGCCGATGTTTGCGAGCGGCAACACTTAGGGTAGGATTTCGCCCTCTCCCGCAAACGACCCCACACTGCACCGGGGAGATCGAGAACGGGCGCTATACGCTGCGCCAGGACACGAACGCCTACGCCGTCCTGCCCGCCGAGTGCTGGGACCAGACCGCCGCGCCGCCGCAGCCCGAAGCCGGCACATGGGGTGACCAGCCGCCTCTTCCCTCCGCGCTCGACGCGGCAATCCAGGTGCGGTGCGACGGCAGCAGCGTCGAGGCTATCGCGGCCGAGCTGGCCCGCAACGACGACGGCAGCGATCCGCTCGTGGGCACACTGCTGGGCCTCTGGCGCGCATTGAAAGAACGCGAGGCGCCCGGCACCGGTCGGCCGGGTTTTCCCGGATGTTCAGCCTGACCAAGAAACCTCCATCACCATTATTACCTATGAGAAACACCACACAAACAAAACATTGACGCGCTCCGCGCGAAGTCATTTGGCATTTGCGACTATCACCGTCCTCGAAACCGTCAAAGGGTGGCGCTTCGCCATGCTCGCTACGCTGTGCGTGGCTCCAGTGCCGCGCTCCGCGCGCCTTTGACGGCTTCTGCGGGCGGCGATCCGCTGAAAGCGTCGGGACGAAGGGCGTCCCGACTTTCCGACCCCGCCTCCGGCGGGTCGAACAAAGGGCATGAGGAAAAGGACGAAATAAGACGGCCCAAGGGGCGGCAACCCCTCGGGCCGCGGTGCCGGCTAATGCAGTAGCCGGACCTTCTGTCGCGACAGTCTAACGCAAAACGGAGCAACAGCGCCAATGACGCGTCGCCATGCGTAAATTGTTGTAAACATTTCCTTTACATCTATTGACATCCCGGGCTTCGCCAGCTAATATCCAACCATCGGTTCGGTAGAACCGATCCGGTTCCAAGCGGCGGCAACCGCAAGGCTCCGGGAACTCATGCAGGAGTTATCATCATGCAGCTTTCGAGCCGTTTCGCGTCGAGGTCTCCCGCACTCCGTTCGTCGGCGCCGCTCACCGATGACCAAATCGCGCGTGTTGCGCCGTCGGTTTTCGCGAGCGAAGCGCATGACAGCCGCTCCGCCCGTTACACTTACATCCCCACCATCGAGGTTCTATGCGGCCTGCGCAAAGAGGGATTTCAGCCCTTCATGGTCTGTCAGACCCGCGTGCGGAACGACAACAAGCGCGAGCACACCAAGCACATGATCCGGCTGCGGCACGCCGACCAGATCCTCGGCGCGGAAGCCAACGAAATCATCCTTCTCAACAGCCACGACGGGACCAGCAGCTACCAGATGCTCGCCGGCATGTTCCGTTTCGTCTGTCAGAACGGCTTGGTCTGTGGCGACACGTTCGCGGACTTTCGCGTACCTCACAAGGGCGACGTCGTGGGCCAAGTGATCGAGGGTGCCTATACCGTTCTCGACGGGTTCGGAGAGGCGATCGACCAGCGCGACGCGATGCAGGCGCTTACGCTCCGCAGCGGCGAGGACACCGCCTTCGCACGGGCAGCGCTGGCGCTGCGCTACGACGACGAACACCCCGCGCCCATCGAGCCCGAGCAGCTCCTCACTCCGCGCCGCTCTGAGGATCACGGAAGCGACCTCTGGAGCGCATTCAACCGGGTGCAAGAGAACATGACCAAGGGCCGCGTGCCGGGTCGCAATCGCAACGGCCGCGCCACCACGACCCGTGCGATCACCGGCATTGATCAGAGTATCAAGATCAATCGCGCCCTGTGGGTGCTCGCTCAAGAAATGCGGAAACTGCGCGGATAACGCCTCGCCCAGGGGGGCGGCAGCACCGCCCCCCGTTGCCGACGCCGCAGGAGGACCGCGCTATGTACGCCGCGACTCCGAGCTTACCTTGGGCGACAGCCATTGACCGACGACCGGCCGCACATCCCAAGATGCCCAAACTGACACACAGCGAATTCGAGCTCTTGCGTCCGCGACTCGGGCGCCTTGCGATCGATACGATCGACGTAGCGCGAGCCGTCCTGGTAGACGGGATGACGCCCAGCGCCGCTGCGCGGCACTTCGGCATGACACGGCAACGCGTGCACGGGATCGTGCAGCGCTTCCGCGCTGCAGCGCAGGCAGTGCCTACGGCTTGGCGGCGAGTCGACGTATGGCTTCCACCCGAGCTTGCCGCTCAGGTGGAAGCAATGGCCGAGGCGGCCCGCGCCGCACACGTCGTCGCGAGCGGCGCTCGCGACGACAAGAAAGAAGAAGCCGAAGAGAGCGATTAACGTTAGGGCCGCCTCTCCCAAGCGGCAACAAGTCCCCCGGCTTGTGCGGCGATCTATATATGATAATGTCGCTTATCAGATGTTAGAGGTGTGCCATGACAGCAAGCAATTCCCTTCCGCCAACTATCGTCTGTCCGACCTGTGGGCTTATGATGCGTGGTGAGCCGGGTAAATGGGTGACGGAGTTTCCCGTTGGGATGAAGTGCAAATATTTTAATCCCTGGAATCCCGCTGAACATATGTCGAAATGTCCTGATCTGGCGGCTGCGGCTGCGGCAAAGGGCGTGCGGCTGTGAACTGGCTGCTCGTCCCGATCAGCGCGCCGAGCAGCCTCCCTGCCCTGGTGGCCGCCGCTGGCGAGCACGCCGGTATGCGCTTCCTCGAATTTTTCGCGGCCGCGATCCGCAACCCACACACGGCGAGCCTACAGCCGGGCCGTCGCTGACTTCCTCGCCTGGTGCGCGGATGCGGGGGTGCCGTCGCTCAGGGCCGTGCAGCCACTGCACGTTGCCACCTGGATCGAGAGCCAGGCGCGGGAGCTGGCCGCGCCGACGGTCAAGCAGCAGCTCGCCGCGATCCGGCATCTGTTCGACTGGCTGGTGACGGGCCAGGTGGTGCCGGTCAATCCCGCCGCTTCGGTGCGCGGCTCCTCGCACGTCGTGAAATCCGGGAAGACGCCGGTACTCGAACCGGCCGAGGCGCGCGGGCTGCTCGACAGCATCGACGCGACAACGCCGGCGGGGCTTCGCGACCGGGCGCTGATTGGCCTCATGGTCTACAGCTTCGCGCGGATCGGCGCGGCGCTCGCCATGAAGGTCGAGGATGTCTACACCCAGAACCGGCGGCTTTGGGTGCGGCTGCGCGAGAAAGGCGGCAAGGCGCACGCCATGCCGTGCCATCACAACCTCGAAGCCTACCTCACCGCCTATCTGGAGCAGACCGGCATCATGGACGACGGCAAGGGGCCTCTGTTCCGCACCATCGGGCGCGGCACCGGGCAGCTCACCCGTACCGCCCTGCCCCAGGCGAACGCCTATGCGATGATCCGCCGGCGCGCGGCCGCGGCCGGGATCAAGACGAAGATCGGCAACCACAGCTTCCGCGCGACCGGCATCACCGCTTACCTGAAGAACGGCGGCACGCTGGAGAAGGCCGCAGCGATGGCGAACCACGCCAGCACCCGCACCACTCAGCTCTACGACCGCCGGCACGAGGAGATGAGCCTCGATGAGGTCGAGCGGATCGGAGTGTAAAACGGTCTTTCCATAACGCCCGGTTACGGGTGCCAGTGGTGGTTGCGGAGGGACCTATGTCGCCGACCGGCTGCCCCCTTTTATCGCCGGCGTGCGCCGTCTGCTGAACGAGAGCCGCGACCGGGCCGGCTGGGATGCCGACGCCCGCGGATCGACACTCGTCATCCTCGCCGACGCGCTGCGAACGCACGGCGATCAGTCGGGGCAAAATGCCCCGTTGCAGGACGCGGTCGACGCCTATCGCGCGGCGCTGCAGGAGTGGACCCGCGAGCGGGTGCCGCTCGACTGGGCGATGACCCAGAACAACCTCGGCAACGCGCTGTGGACGCTCGGCGACCGGACCCGTGATCGAGCGAAAGTTGGCGAGGCTCGACAAGCATTCAACGCCGCGTTCGAAGGTTTCATGCAGGCCGGGCAGGAGCATTATCGGCGCTATTTCGAGGATCGTCTGCACGAAATCGACGAACACCTCGCGGCGCAGTGAGCGTCAGGCTGCGCCGGCCGGTGTCGGGCTTTTCGTAACGCCAGTTCCGCGGGCGCCGACGGGCGTCAGAAGAACCCGTTCTCCGGCCGTGACGACTGGTAGCCGGGCTCTGAGTAGCAACGGAACAGAAAACCGACACAAGGCGGCCTTTCCGTAACCTACGCGCCGAAAGTGCCGTTCTGTAAAGCGGTTGATTTCAATGGGTTAGATCTGGCCTATTGCGGTAACCTGCTGATATCGCGAAAGAGTCAGCTTTTCAGCTCGATGCTCGTCCTGAGCGGCGGCTTGTGGCGCTCGGTGAAGCAAGTTGGATCGACAGCCGTGCGGTCACTCCATCGCGTAGGGGACAGACTTTGGGCCAGGAGCGTGGCCCTCGCTTCGGCGGCGATGCGGCTGATGGTTGCGCGATGGACCCGGAAGATACGGGCGACATCGGCGCCGGTCCAGCAGAGCGCGTAGAGGAACCGGTTGAGCCGGAAGGCGATGCCGGTATCGGTGAACTGGCGGTAGCCGTACCGCTCGCGGATACGCGGGCCGTGCCGCCAGCGGCCCTCGCTGGCGGCATAAGCGGCCATGGCTTCCGCGCAGCCCTCGATGGCGAGCTGATCGGCGGCGTAGCGCACAGCGGCCGCCGGCGCCTCGGTGGGATCGTCGAGGAAGGTACAGAGCAGCCTGACCGAGCCGAGTTGAACCGCAACACCGAGGCGGTTGTGGTCGCCGCGGTGCTCGGCGACGAAGGCGCGGTCGGCGTCGTCGAGGTGGAAATGGCGGGCGAGTTGGTCGGGCGTGGGCTCGCCTGAGAAGCGGCCGTAGCGGCGCGCTAGTGTAGCGACGCGCAAACCCTTGCGGGCAGCGCTCGATGGACCATATTCCTGGCTCAGTTAGGACATAGGACATAGGACATAGGACATAGGACAGAGGCATGGATAATCCAAAAGTGCTTACGGCAGTCGCATTGATCGGGATGATTTTCTTCACCGCCGCCCACGACATCAGCGCCGCCAACAATTTCGGCTCGGCCATCGCCACCGCCATCGTTCACTCATCCAGCACTGCCGCCGACGTGGGGCCGATCATGCCGGACACAATGCTGGAAGGCGAAGGCTTCGTTGCCACGCTTCCAACCGTCTCGCTTCCGGTCGCCATCGCCACGGCCGCATCGACCGCCGCGGGTGCATCCGGCTGGCTGCCGATCGGCTGATCGGCAGCGATCGCGCGAGACGCTGTGGCTGCTGGTCATGGCTGCGACGGGTGGATGATCGGAGGCTGCGGCTCGGTACCCGAGCCCCCGCCGGCGGCACAACTGGACGCCGCCGGGAGGCCCGCCGCAGCGCCCGACCAGCCGCGTCGGGCAAGTAATTGTAGCGGCGCGCAAACGAAATGTGGCGGACGCGAGATTCAGGGCGGTTTCGGTGCACGCTCTTTGAGACTGGGCGTGTCCGGAACGCAAATTGGCTGAGACTGAACGCAAATTAGCTGAGACCGACGTAAGATCGTGAGCACCGAAATCATCCTCGGTGGCACGTGCCAAAGCGGCGATCCTGCAGCAACCAGCAGAAATGGAACGCAAGGAAAGCTGGTGCGCAGACAGTATTCTTGTGCAGATTTCAGCAATGAGTTTTCTGGCGGCAGTGACCCGGTTGCCGTGCCGTCCGGGAGACCGCCAGGAAACCGGCCGTTTTTCTCACACTCGGCAATGCCGATTGGCAGGATGCGATCCGTTTCGGTCAGCGTGCGTCCGGCTCGCAAGATCTCGCGTTCGTCTCAAGCAATGTGCGCTGCGTCGCAACGAGCGTGCGCCCGAGGCCTGCGTCCGTCTCAAACAATGTGCGTCGGAAATGGTCCTGAATCTCGCGTCCGCCACATTTCGTTTGCGCGCCGCTACAGCTACGAGGCAGGCAGTTGATGTCCTGCCATCGGGTCCTGCGATAGCGAGGAAAAGTTCTTGATCGTGACGGCGCGGTCGGGAAACACGGCTCGGATTTCGAGATCGCCGCCCATCGCCTGAATGAACCGGCGCAAGGTGCTGACGAAAATGTCGGCGCGGTTCTCGATCTTGGAAACTTCGCCCTGCTTGACCCCAAGGGCCTCGGCGAGGGTGGACTGGGTGAGCGAGAGCGCTTGACGCAGCTCGGCCAGGTCCATTTCCTGACGTAGCGCGGCCTTGGCCGCCTCGATGCGCTCCCGGCGCTCGGGCGTGAGGTCCTTCGTCAGCTCTGAAAAATTCCTGGCCACGGTCAGCCCTCCAAACTCTTCATGTGTTGCTCGTAGAGCTTGTCCGCCTTCGGGACGTACTCCTTGTAGAAGCGCTTCTCCTTCCCGGTCTTGATGCCGCCGATCAGCAGAACGGCGACGCGGCGCGGATCGAAGGCGTAGAAGACGCGGATTGGGTCGCCGTGCGACTGCACGCGCAGCTCGCGCATGTGGGAAAATTTCGAGCCCTCGATTCCCGACGAATACGGAAAAGGAAGCTTCGGCCCTCGCTCCTGCAGCAGCTCGACCATGGCGGTCACGTCGTCCTGCTCCTGCTCGGTCAACGCGCGCCACCATTCCTCAAAGGCGCCCGTCGCCTCCACATCCCACATGATTATTCTTTTCAAGGAATAAATAACATCCCCTCGAAGGAATATCAAGAGCGCTCGGCGGCGCGCTCTGGAAGCTGGGCGAGTTGGGGAGGCGGGGTTCAGCCTGCCCGATAATCATAAGGTCCCAGGAACAGGTCGCCGAGGGCGCGGCGCAGGAGGTAGGTGACCCGGCGCTGCGCCAAATGGTGCGGCCGATCGTGGAGCATGTGGCAGCGCTGGCAAAGGCTGCGCAGGTTGCGCAGCCTGTTGTTGCGCGGGTCGTGGTCGAGATGCGCGGCGGCGAGGATCACCTTCGTCGTCCGCTGCCGCGTCATCTGCTCCAGGTCGGGCCAGCGGGCGGGCCGACCACGGCCGTCGCGCCAGATGGCCTCGGTGGGATCGAACCAGCGGCCGTCCGGCAGGCAGCGAACGATGGTGCCATGCGGCCGCCCGCACTTCTGGCACATCCCGCGGGCGCGCTCGAAGCGGACGCGCCGGCTGAGCTCGGACCAGTAATCGGGGTAGAGGGAGCGGAGTTCGCGGCGGATCGGCACGGGTCTACTCCCTCGCCATCACTCGGCGCCGGCGGGCTCGGTGCCGATTAGGGCCGGCTGCCCGGCGTGGAGAACGCGATAAACCGAGGCGCGGCCGATGCCGAGCCGCTGCGCGATCGCCGCCGGCCCGAGCTTTTCCTCGACGCGCAACCGGCGCACCTCGGCCGGGTCGATCGACGGCTTGCGGCCCCGGTAGACGCCACGCTCCTTGGCGGCCTTGATCCCCTCCATCTGCCGCTCGCGGCGCAGGTTGGTCTCGAACTCGGCGAACACGCCCAGCATGTCGAGGAACGCCTTGCCGGCGGCCGAGCCGGTGTCGATCGGCTGCTCGGTCGCCTTCAGCGCCACGCCCTTCGCCTTCAGCTCATGGACGATGTCCTGCAGGTCCTTCAGCGAGCGCGCCAAGCGATCGATGCGCGTGACCATCAGGGTGTCGCCTGTGCGCAGGAAGTCGAGCAGCATCTGCAGCTCCCTGCGGCTGTCACGCCGGGTGCCGGTCACCTTCTCGGCACGAACGACGTCGCAACCGGCGGCCCGCAGGGCAGCCTGCTGAATGCTCAGGTCCTGGTCGATGCTGGAGACGCGTGCGTAGCCGTAAACAACCATGAGCGGAGGCGGGTGTCTCGTTGGAGTCCAGACCGACTCACCCTAGCGTACCGGAATCCTGCTGATCAACCCTAATGAGACGCAGAAAGTGTCTCGTCTGCTTGTCTTGTTGGGGTATGCTCCAACTTGACAACAACGACGGTTGCATGGCGGCCTCCGGAGGGTTGCCACCGACATCACACATTCAACCCCGTCAGTTGCCCCAAGGCGAGATCAATCCCGGTCGAAGACGAGAGCAGCTCATCAGGGAAATGCGCGCCGCTGGGCTACCGACATAGTCAGTCTCAGCGAGCGTGCGTGAGAACCGGATGATTGCGCGTCCGTCTCACGGAGCGTGCGTTGAGTCTCAAAGAGCGTGCGTCCGTTGCACTCTACAGTCTCAGATAACGTGCGTCGGATATGGCCGATAAGTGCGCGTCGAGCCGCGCATCATTGCGCGTTGCTACACCTATCGCGGCATCAATGTTTTGATGTTGTGGGGAGCGGCCGCCAAGCGTGGTTATTCCGCGCCGATATGGATGACCTTCAACCAGGCTTTGGAATTGGGCGGCAACGTCCGCAAGGGCGAGACGGGGAATCTCGTTGTCTATGCCAACACCATCACCCGCACCGAAGCCGACCCCAAGACCGGCGAGGAGCAGGAGCGAGATATTCCCTTCATGAAGGGCTACACCGTTTTCAACGTCGAGCAGGTGGAGAAGCTGCCCGCGCATTTTTCCGCCTTGGCCGAGCCTGTCACCGAGAAGGTGGAGCGCATCGAGGCGGCCGAGGCCTTTTTCGCCAGCACCGGCGCGAAGGTCAGCAACGGCGGCAACCGTGCATTTTTCAGCCCGTCCGAGGACAGGATTCAAATGCCGCCCTTCGGGGCCTTCAAGGAGCCGGAGGCCTATTACGCGACCTTGGCGCATGAAACGACCCACTGGACGAAGACGACCGCACGTCTCGACCGCGACTTTGGCCGCAAGCGTTTTGGGGATTCCGGTTACGCCATGGAGGAACTTGTCGCCGAGATGGGCGCCGCTTTCATCTGCGCCGATTTGGGCCTGTCGCCGGAGCCGAGGGAAGAACACGCCGCCTATCTGGCGCACTGGCTTTCCGTCCTGAAGGCCGACAAGCGCGCCATCTTCAGCGCCGCCGCCCATGCACAGCGCGCCGCCGATTATCTTCACAGCCTGCAGCCGGGATCGTCACGCGTCCGGAGCCAAAGTTTGCAACAGAGCCATCTGCCGGGCAACAGGGTCGCTCGCTTCGCAGGGCTGTTAGCCCCGCTCACTCGCAACCCGGTCACCCTCGATTGCGCACCACCCCACACCCTCCGCGTTCGTCACGTGGCAGGGGTGCAGGCAATTGCCTGCACCCCATTTCAAAGAAAGCGAGGGCTTAACGGATACGCCGCTCTCAGGAAGGTTTTGGCTTCGAAGAGCCGTGAGGGGTCACGCCATAGAGCGGGCAGGATAGCACGGCGGGAGGCGCATGAGACCGGCCACTCGTGAGAATGGCCGGTCTTCCTGAAGGGCCTTGGGACTCTACTTTTTTCGATGCTTGGTTGGATCAACCAGCCGATACTGTTGACCCCGGTCCGGAGTCGGCGGCATTGGCTCACGCTCTACAACGGTTCGCTCTTCGCCAGTTCCCCCGCCGCGTGGACCGGTAATTTCGTACTGGCCTGACTGGGGGCACCGTTTGCCCGGCTTGAGGAGATCGTCTTTACTCATGACCGATCGTCTCCGCCGGTTCGATATCGGCAAACCGCTTGCCGGTGTTGATTTCGGAGATCCGACCAGAGTTGATATCGTAGTCGGCTCCGATTCGATGTTGAAGATCACCTCTTCTAAGGCGGGCCTTGATGATGGCCACGGTTTCCGGTGACAAATCACGTACTGATGCCAATTCAAACTACTCCCTGCGACGGGTTGAAAGTTTGTGCGTCAGGGAGTAGCGTTCGGGAGAAGGGGGACCGAAGCGCCGCGCCATGGCCTGATTCGATCATGGCCCGCCGCAGAGGACCGAAACCGTTTCAGAAAGGCGGGGCCGTTGGCGCGGTCCCGCCTTTTGCACGTTCGGAGCTATAACATGGAAGCCGGACCGGCGCAACTACCACCCCACGGCCGGATACAGCGGTGCGAAATTTTACAAGATATGGACAGTTTGTCAACCAATATGGTGTTCTGTTGATATGTAAACTATATACTGATGCTACACACCATATGGAAACATCACGAGGTAGAGCTTTCCAGATATAGTTGGGGTGGTGGCGAATCATCAACCCTCACGATTGATTTCGCGGACCGCCTAACCGCAGCGCCCGCCGCAGTGTCGCTACGTCCACGCCGAACAGCGCGGCAATCCCGGCGCGAGTTTCCGTTTCTTCCTCGATGAGCGTCCGCGCGTGGGCGAGCTGGTGCGCCGTGAGCTTCGCGGGCCGTCCGACGTGCTTCCCCCGGCGCTTCGCGGCCTTCATGCCCGCCGAGGTCCGTTCGCCGATCAGGGAGCGCTCGAACTCCGCCAGGGCGCCCATGACGTGGAAGATCAACCGGCCCCCGGCGGTTGTCGCGTCGATGGATTCCGAAAGCGACTGAAACCCCGCCCCGGCCTTGCCGATCCCGTCAATCATGCCGATCAGGTGGACGAGGGAGTGGCCCAGACGGTCCAGCTTCCACACCACCAGCACGTCGCCGGGACCGAGGCGGGCAAGCGCCGCCGCGAGCTGGGGACGCTCCGTCACGGCCCCCGATACCTTGTCGGCATAGACGACCTCGCACCCGGCAGCCTCCAGCGCCTGCTGCTGAAGGGCGAGGTTCTGCTCATCCGTGGAGACGCGGGCGTAATCGATTTTCATATTTTACAGAAACGTTATGTGTTTTTTGTGGATTTGAGGCAAGGCATAGTATAATTCATGTACAATGGCAGATGATCCGAAAGAAATTGTTCTTGAGCACTTGCGCTACATTCGCGGTCGTGTTGACGCGAACGAGGAGACGCTTGGGGATGTCAAGCTTTCCATTACCAGCTTACGCCAAGATGTGCATGCGCTGCGTGGCGATATTTTCCGGCAGGAAAGAGCGCTTGCCGCTGTCGAGGTTGATCTTGACCGGATCAAGACCCGGCTCGATCTCTCGGACGCTCCGCCAATCTCCTCCTCCTGATGTGGGGATGATGAAGAGGCTGTATTTCAGCGATTCAAGATTTTTCCGGACAGCCCCTTAATCTTCTGCCGCCAATTGCCGCACATGTTCGAGATGCTGGTGACGACAAGCTTCAAGCCCTGCCACAGCGGCTGAATAGCGGGTCGGATGACCCGCCAAATGAACATCAGGAGTTGGCCAACCCAAGGAGGATCCGCTCCCTTGAGCAACCAAGCGTGGGCCTCTGCCTTTGATAATGGGCGCGCGGGGCCGAAAAAGCCGCTAATCGCGCCGCCCCAGCGTGATTCCCAAACAAGCAGATCCTCGCCCACTCTGCGATTGATGTCGTGTTCGATTTGACGAAGCCGCTCCGCCGCCTTCCTTATGTCGCGATCAATCAGCCACGAAAAAGCCCCGCCGAGCATAATGACAGAGAGTATTACCAACAGGGTAGACAAACTAAAGGAGTTCGTTAGAACCCACAAAAATACAGCAGCGCAGGCTACTAATAGCTGGTACATATGGCCAGTACGCTCTAATATTTCCAGCCTAAGCGATTCGTACTCTCTCAGAATAATTTCAATTCTTTCCTTCTGTTTAAAAGATTCGACCCCAGCCTGTGCTGTTGCTTCGTTTCCGCCAACCATAAGCAATCTCCGAGTCTTGCTTCGCTGCTCCGGAAAGGCCCCGGTCCTCGTGAATGACCTCGCACCCGGCAGCCTCCAGCGCCTGGTGCTGAAGGTCGAGGTTCTGCTCCGATTTTCATGGCAGATACCGTTCCCACGCCTGCCGCCCGTGGAGAACACGGATAATCAGGATTCCGTCATCTCGGATGATGTAGGCGATCATGTGTGCCTGGTAAGGGTGCAGCCGCACCGGCGGGTCGAATTCCGTGCGCTCGCGGGCCAGGTGCGGGTTTTTAGCCAGCAGATCGAAAACCGATGCCATGCCCTCGTGATAGCGCTCGGCCTGATCGATGCCGAACTCCGCCGCGCCGTGCACGTAAAGGCTCTGTTGCAAACTTTGGCTCCGGACGCGTGACGATCCCGGCGGATGACCGTTCCGTGCTCAGGCTGCCTGGAGCTCGAGCCGTTCGCTGACGACCTGCATGGCCTCTGCCAACGCGCAGACGCCGAGACCGAAGGCGCGCTCCACCAGACGCGCCTCGCCGCGGATGTCGCGCGTGATGTTGAAGATCGCCGCCTGGCCCTTGCGTAGAGCCCGCATCACCTCGAAGCCCTTGATCGTCGCGTAGGCGGTCTTCAGCGTCTTGAAGCCGCGCACCGGGCGGATCAGCTGCTTCAGCTTGCCGTGATCGGCTTCGATGACGTTGTTGAGGTACTTCACCTGCCGGTGCCGCGTGTCCTTCGGGCACTTGCCTTCGGCCTTCAGTTCGGCGAGTGCCGCCACGTAGGTCGGCGCCTTGTCCGTGTTGACCACCCGCGGCTTCTCCCAGTCTTTCAGGCCCTTAAGCGCCTTGCCGAGAAAGCGCTTCGCCGCCTTCGTGTTCCGCGTCGGCGACAGATAGAAGTCGATGCTCGCCCATCATCTGCTCGAGATCACGGTAGCTCACTCCGTAGCGGCAGTACCACCGTACCGCCCACAGCACGATCTCGCCCTCGAAGTGGCGCCCCTTGAAGTCCGACACGGCCCAGCATCCCCTGGTTACGACCACATCCCGCCAGATAGCCGCGAGCTTTGCAACAGAGCCCTGACGTTCGATCTCACCCGCTACGGATCGAGCCTGCTTCACCGAGCGCCACAAGCCACTCAGGACCGAGCATTGAGCTGAAAAGCTGACTCTTTGGCGATATCAGTAGGTTATCTTAACGGACCCGCACCTTTGCGCACGCGTCATGATCGGTCCGACGCCCTGGCGATCGGCATTACGTCACTGCAGAGCCAAAGGCTGGATTGGCGCGCGGTGCTGCTCCTTGCTCGAAGTGAAAAAACCCGCGCAGTGCGCTGCCGCATCGCATCGACCACACTCTTCGTACATGACGCGCTTGTGATCCGAGATGCTTTGCCGCGCAAGGCCCCACAGGCTACGCGGGATTTGACAGAGTGCCAGGTTGTAGATCGAGACATTCATACCGCGCCGATAGAGGTGCTCGACCGCGCCAGTGAGCTGCTTCGCATAGTCGGCCGGGTCAATCCGCAGAAGGTCCCGGTTCTTCTTAACGTAGCCCATCTGCTCTAGCCCCATGAACGCCACCTGATGCGCAAAGGGCAGCTTTCGGCTGATGTATTCAGCGAGATCGATGAGGTGAGGTACACTGAGGGCATGCAGCACGACGCGGATCTCGGTCTCGACGCCATTGCTCGCTAAGTTGTACATGCCGGCCACGGTCTCGAGGAATGAGCCGGCGGCTTGGGCGATGTAGTCGTGCCGGTCGGAAATGCTGCCGTGCAGGGGAATGCTGAATCGCAGCCGCGGCAGGCCGATCCGCCCGACAGCCTCGGCAAAGCTGACATCGGAAAACGTGCGCCCGTTGCTGAGGCAGGTGATGGAAGTTGCGGGCAACCGCTCTTTGAGCGCGGCCAGAAGCTCGAGAAAGCCTGCGCGAAGGAGGGTCGGTTCGCCGCCGGTAATGCCCAGGCGTTCTGGCGGATCGGCCTGCAGTAGCTCGATCATACGCAGACACACCGCGAGCTGATGGTCGTCACGGTCCTTGGGCGGCTGTGAGCACATGAGGCACGAGCTGTTGCACCGCTCGGTGACGAACAGGGCGTTGTGCGTCGACGCCTTGCGAAACAGCGTGCGGATCCGCCCACTTCGTCCGTCGATGAGCACTAGGTCGCCGTCCTCGAGATGGTCGAGACGCTCGTAAACGCCCATTCGCGGCGTAGCCAGGCACACCTCGCGGCCGCCCTCTACCAGGGCCGCTGCGAAAGGCTCGAGGTCAGCCTTGGGAATTCGGCCGCTGCGACAGACGAGCACCGTGTCGGCAGGCGAGAGCACCTCGACGCTCTCCGACACGCGCCCGACGATGGCCGGGTGTGCGAACGCGAACCGACCGCTTACGGCCATCACGACAGCCATGCGGGCCTCGGCAGTGCGCATCGACCGGGGTGAACCCAACTCAGGAGCGTGTTGCGCGTCTCCGCTGGGCCATCGATCAGCAGACCGAACAAGATTTTGAAGATCGCCTGCTGCTTCTTGCAGAAGGAACTCGTCGGGCGATTGCCGATGAGGTCGCCTTGTGTCCGGTAGTGCCGTATGGGGTCGGCGCCGCAGTAGGGCAAGTACACGCACTCAGAGCAGCCCGGCAGCGCTTCGGCGCACCCCGCAGCGGCGATGCACTGCATCGTCTCGCCGAAGAAGAGATTAAGGTAGCTGTCGTCGACGCTGCCGAGCCGAAAGCTCTGGTCGCCCATCGCAGCGAGCATGCGCGCCTCGTCCGAGGCATAGACACCGCCGTCATAGTTGTAGACGACGACGCCGAAGCCCTCGCCTGTTGGCGACTGCAGGTCGACGAATCCGACCCCGAAGGGCGTCAGGATCTTGCGCAGGAGCATGGTGGCGTAGCCCTCGGCAATCGTCAGGCCTTGCCGGTTGAGGGCGAACAGGTACTCGAGCGCCTCCGCGTAGAAAGAGGCGAACTCATCGACGGTATAGCCGATCGACCGGGCCGACTTGGCAGCGTAGCCGTACGGGTTGAGCTCACGGATGAAGATCGAGCGCTGCCCGCGGGCGGCGTACTCGTCGATGATCTCGTGCGCTCTCCCGAGGCTGTGCACGGTGGTCGTCATCAGGGCGGACACGCTGCCCCGCCCGAGCACGTCCTGGCAACGCTGCATGTTGCGGACCACCACCGCATGGGCCGCAGCACCCGTCATCGGCCGGTTCCGGTCGTGCAGGTCGCCGGGCCCGTCGAGCGAAGTTGAAACGGCAACGTCGTAGTCCCTAAGAAACGCGAGATGCTCTTCGCTCAGCAGCGTTAGGTTGGTGCAGATCACGAACCGCAGGTCCTTACGAGCGCACGCAGCGCGTCGCGTGGAGGTTTCAACCATGAAGCGGACGAGATCGAACGCGAGCAGCGGCTCGCCGCCCTGAAACTCCATGGTGATCGCGGGCGCGGGGGCGGAGAGCATCAGCTCGATCGCCTGCGTCGCGGTCTCGCGCGTCATGTCGACCCCGAACGCGTCGGCGTTTGCACGGGAGACTTGGCAGTACCCGCAACTTTGGTTGCAGCGCAGCGTCGGCACGAAAATGTGGAGCTTGGGACCACCTTCTAAAAAGCTCTTCTTCGTGCGCCACTGGGACGCGGCGACGCGCAGGGTGGCAGGATCCGGGCCGTGGGTCAGGAAGTACTTAGACTTCAGCTCCGCGTATTGCGGAGACTCTGGGGCGAGTCGCCTGGCGACGAAGTCGTCAAAGGCGGAACGGTTAAGGACGCTAAACTCGCCGCAAGGCGTCGTCAGCAATACCTTTCCGCTGCCGAACCGTGTAAAATGAAACGGCATCAGCCGGTAGGGCATCGCTTCCGCGAATGCCTCCGGTCCACGGAACGACGTGCTGCCCATGCCTCTACTCCTCAGGCTCGGCGCATCGGCTGGGGCAGCAGCTCATTGAACGCGCGCTGCACCAGCGCGCGCTGGATGTCCTGCGTCTCGTGGGCGACCCGTGCCCGAAGGGTGAAGTCGACCAGGCTATTGCAGAACTCACCGCACGCTGCGGTGAGTTCTGGGCCATCGCAGCCGTCCTTGGTGCGGATTTCGGCGGTGATCGTGCCGCCGTTTGTCTTGCCGATATGGACGTGGCAGCGGTCGGCCAGCCAATAAGCCGCCCGCAGAGCGACGTCCTCGCTATAGAGGGTCGGATCGATCGTGATCAGCACGGTGGTCCCGCGCTGATCCACGATCACGCCGGCCGATTCGGGAAACGGCGACATTGCTAGCGGGAAGAGTAGTGCGAGGTGTGCGAGCTATGCGAGCTGTGGGAGGCATGCGAGTAGTGCTGGGTGATCTGCTCACCGCTGGTGGGATCGGTGGTGACGCTCCAGAGGTTGATCGCGCCTTCGGAGGGCTGCGGCGAAGCCTCGATCGCGGCCGACTGTACCATAGCGGCGCCCTCGGGTACGTCGGCTACGATGGCCGCTGAAGCGTTCTGTCCCGCAACGACAACAACCCCCGCCGCCACGAGGGCAGCAGCGGCACATTTCTCAGAAATGTCGAGCAGGGCGCCAGTCAGCTGCGCCTTGAGTTTGTCCGCGCTCATTTTTTGAACCCCCATCCCACGCGTATTCGACACACTTATACCATCTTTGCGCGCCCAATACCAAGGTAACAGGGAACCCGCCTGCACTTGACCCTGGCGTTTCGGCATGTGCGGCGACTACGACTCGGTGATCGGCATGGAGAAGAAGAACGCGATCGCGCGGTTCGTCTCCAAGCTGCCGACCGGCGCACGCCGCGAGCCGCCCCCACCAGCGAAGGAGCGGCGTGTGCGGGAGGGGCCTGTTTGCCCACCGGGGCAAGCGGCTCGCGAGCTGCGGATACCACGCCACTTGCCGAGGACGACCGGCCAGCTGTTGGCCGCCGTGCCGGGGTCGGCAGCGCTTGGGCTGCGCTTCGGCCTCTTTGCGATCGCCACGTGATTGCCCTCCGCTATACGCGGTTACACCGCGGCAATACGTTGTTGCACGGATCGGCGGGTTGCCGTCGGGGGCTGGCTGGCGTAGGGGAACGGTCCCTTTTCTGACCGATGGACGCGTGGCCGTGCCGTTCAAAGCCAATGCCGATCGCCGTCACCACATTGCGAAGCAGCGGCGCCGAGTGACGAATGGGGCGGAATACGATGCCGCCCTGCGCCGGCGCGGGAGCCTCACGGTCTGGTTCACCGATGCGGCGATCGCGGCATGGCGCGCCGCGCCGCGCGTCACGCCCGGCGGGCAGCCGCACTACTCGCCGCTGGCGATCACGACGGGGCTGACGCTGCGTGCCGTGTTCCGGCTGGCGTTGCGTCAGACCGAAGGGCTGATCGGCTCGATCCTTCGTTTGCTCGGTCTCGATCTCGCCGTTCCGGACCATTCGACCATGAGCCGGCGGGCCGGGGCACTGGCGGTGCCGCCGCGGCCGCGGTCGGCAACCGGGCCGCTGCATTTGCTGGTGGACAGCACGGGTCTGAAGCTGTGCGGGGCCGGCGAGTGGCTGATCGAGAAGCACGGCACGAAGAAGCGCCGGTCCTGGCGGAAGCTGCACATCGGCGTGGATGTCGACACCGGCCAGATCGTCGCGGCGGAGGTGACGACCAACGACGTCGACGACGGCTCGCGGGTCGGCCCGCTGCTCGACCAGGTGGCGGACCCGGTCGCTTCGTTCACCGGCGATGGGGCGTACGATCGCGACGACGTCTACGGTGTCGTCGCCGGGCGCCATCCCGGGGCTGCGGTCGTCGCACCACCGCGTTCGACCGCGGTGCCGAGCGCGACGGCCGAGACCGCGCCGACGCAACGCGACCGGCATCTCCGGATGATCGCCGAGCGCGGGCGCATGGGCTGGCAGAAGGCCGCCGGATACAATCGTCGCGCGTTGGTGGAGGCGGCGATCAGCCGTTACAAACGGGTGATCGGCGACGCCCTACGGTTCCGCACCGTGTCGCGGCAGGCAACCGAGGTGGCCATCGCCGTCAATGTCCTGAACCGCATGCTCGAGTGCGGACGCCCGAAGTCCGTCCGCATCGCGTAAGCAACGATCGGGCGTGGCCTCAGCGCGTGCACTCCCAGGTCCGTGCAACAACGTAGTGCTGAGATCAAATCGAGCGCGGACGTTCAGGTTTCCCGGTGATGCCATTCGGCCTCGAACTGCGGCCGCACCGTTGCGCGTCCGAGCAGAGTCGAGAACTTGCGGTAGTTCTTGAACGTATTTTGCCAGCGACCCGCAACCACGGCGGGATGCACACCTGCCCGTCGCGCCAACTCTCGCACCTCCGCACTGCTGGCAAAGGCAGTCAGACCAGCGCGATCCCACAACTCGCCCGGTATCGTCGCGCTCGACGCGAAACTGTCCGCCTCCAATTCGATCGACTCACTGCTCCGCAGCTCAAGATCATCATAGATCAACGGGGTCTCGCGCGAGACGTGCTTCGCGACGTGCGCCAGCTCGTGCAGCAGGACGAACCAGAAATTGTCGACCCTGTCGTGCCGGAGTGTCATGGCGATCACCGGCGCTCCGTCTCGACACGTCATTGCTGCACCATCGAGGTAGGTTCCCGGTAGGTGCGGCAGGACGACCAGCCTCACGCCAAGATTTTCCAGTTCGCCGCGGGCGGCGACAACCCCATCCGAACGCGCGCTTAGCATCGCCAGATGACGAGCCACATCGAGGGAAATCGCCTCCGCGCTGAATCGGGCGGAGAGGCGCATCTCGCGAGCGCGTACTTGAACGCCTGCGCACCAGGCGGTCAGCGCGTGCGGATCGGTCTTCGCGTTGGTGCGCTTCGTCCGGGTTCGGCGTAACAGCGCCGGAATCGCCTGGCCTTGAAACGCGCGCGTGATGAAGGCCTCGTATGTCTCACCCCGACGCATGACCCCCCAGGCGCACAACCGCTTCAGAACGGGCTTTGCCGGCGGATCCGCCGGGCGATCGGACGGAGACGGCTCCGCACAGATCAGTGACTCCGCCGGAATCGCCAGATGCTGATTGAGCGCGCGGATCATGTCGATCGAAAGCGGGCGCCCTCCAGACAGCACCTCCGAGACGCGGGCGCGCGAACCGATGTAGGGCTCCAGGTCACGTGGGCTCAGGTATTCCTGTTCCATCCGAAAACGGATCGCCGCCAGCGGCGTCGTCACTCCGACCGGGAAGTGCTCTTCCTCAAACCGCTCGACCAGGGCGGAGAGGACGTCGAGTTCGTCGCCTTCCGGCGTGCCGGCGCGCGCATCCATGAGCTCCGCGATGCGTGCCAGTCCGGCTTCGTAATCCGCTTCGGTGCGGATCGGTCTCGTCATCGCGGCGCACCTCCTCCACCGATCGTTACCGGGTCGATCGCGTCATACTCCGCGTGCGTCCCGACGAATTTCACCAGCACCACGCCGATCTCGTAGTTCACGTGAACCACGAGCCGGTACTTGTTGCCGCCGATGTTGAACACCACCCGATTGTCCGCGATGAAGCTGGCGGATGCGAACTTGGCCTTGATGTCGGCCGACGTTCGCCACCCAGCCTTCTTGGCTTCCGCATACCAGGCCCTGAGCGGACCCTCGGAATCAGCACGGCCTCGCTGCTCCCAATGAGCCTGGAGGCGCCTTCCCGTGATCACGCGCATCAAGATACCCGAAAACAGCCGGAACGTCAATGATAGCCGATCCCATTTTGGGAGCAAGAGCCATGACGGCCACGACCTGGCCGGTGACCAGCGAGTCGAACAGCATGCGGATGGCGGCCAGGTGCTGCTTGACCGTCGGCTTCGCCATCGACTGCTGCAGGCCCTCGATGTAAGCGGCGACGTGCAGCGGCTGACGGCCAACATGCGAGAGCTGGCCTTGATCCTGCCTCCCGCCGTAATTTCCATAACGCCCGGATACGCGACCGGGGAGAGGGCCATCGGTTTCCGCACGCACGGTCCAATTTCCCGAACTGTGAGCTGCTACACCTAGGCATTTAGGCTTCACTCGCGGAGAGCCGTCTCCAGCCGCTGGCGGGCCTGCTGACCGAGCCGGCCGATGCCGAGCGCCCGCGCCAGGGCGGTGACGTCGGTGCCGAGTTCGAGCGCTGAGGCGATCGCTCGCAGTTCCTCGGCGCAGATATGATTGACATCACGCGTCTCGTCGTCCCGGTCCGCATACCGGGCCGGTGCCAGTCGGTCTTTGACGGTGCGCTTGCGCCAGAAGAACAGCCCCACGTCCTCGCGGGTATGGCCGCGTCGCTTCTTGGCCACCCGCGACACGACCTCCCGGATTTGGCGACCGGCCCGCTGAAGCCCGTGATGACGCGCGATGCGGTGGACCAGGATGTCTTCGTGCACGGGGCCTTCGGTGTCGATAACGTGATCGATCATGGCGCTCAGGCGGGATTCGTAGTCCTCCGCATAAAAGCGTGCCGCCTCAGGACGGAATGTTCGTTTGTCGAGACGCGCCTTGGCGTATCGATGTTGATCTTCGGGTTCCCCGCTCTTGTTGAACGCGAACAAGTCGTTGCCGGGCGGGAGAGGACGTTCGGGGGGCGCACGCCGTGCGGCAGCGCCGGGCCCGGAGGCGACGAGAGCTCCGTCCGGCAGCTCGAGCGGGGTCGGAGTCGGAAAGTCTTTGTTCGCAGCCGTGGCTGCCGTCGTCGATCCGTCTCCTCCGAGCGCATCCTCGTTCACCAGCTCGGCTTCCGTTGCGTGCGGAACGGTCGGAGAGGCAGCAGTCGCTACCTCGACCTCCTGCCGGCGGCGGCGCTCGCTTTCCAGATGGTCGCGCAGTTGCCGGTCGAGCGTGTCTACGGCGCCGGCACTGTCGATCCACCAATCGGTCGACCACACTCGGAACAGCGTCCAGCCCAGTCCTTCCAGCACGAGCTGCCGAATTCGGTCGCGTTCGCGTGCGACGGCGGCACTGTGGTACATGGCGCCATCGCATTCTACCCCTGCGAGATAGACGCCAGGGGCATCCGGGTGGACGACGCCGAGGTCGATCCGATACGCCGACACACCGACCTGCGGGTGTACGTTCCAGCCCCTGTCGCACAGGGCGCGTGCGACCGCCGCCTCGAAGGGGGATTCGCAATCTTCCCGAGGGCCGTGGACCCTTTCAGCGATCGCCGCTGGCCCTCGCTCGGCGTACTCGAGGAAATGCTTGAGATCTTTGACCGCCTCCGAATTGGTACGAGAGAGATCGATACTGTCGGGGTGCAGCGTGGAGAAGACGATCATCTCCTCCCTCGCCCGTGTCATGGCCACGTTGAGGCGGCGTTCACCGCCGTCGCGGTTGAGCGGCCCGAAATTCATCGTCACATGGCCGGATTGATCGGGGCCATAAGTCACGCTGAACAAAATCACGTCGCGTTCGTCGCCTTGGACCGTCTCCAGGTTCTTCACGAAGACCGGCTCCTGCCGAGTCTCGGCGAAGGCCCACTCGATCCTCGGGTTGTTTGCACGTTCCTTATCCAGCAGATCCTCGATCAAGGATTGCTGCTCGACGTTGAACGTGACCACGCCGATCGATCGCGTGCGCTCGCCTTCGTCATCAGATGTAAGGCGGCGGACAACTTCAGCGACGACCGCGCGCGCCTCGCCTTCGTTGCGCCGCGCCTTGCCGCGGGCGTAGAACCCCCCTGGCCGCACGAGCCGAACACCACGATCCGGATGGACGGGTGCGGGGAACGTGATCAGCCTGTTTTCGTAGTAGCGGCTATTGGAAAAGGCGATCAAGCTCTCTCGCCGCGACCGGTAATGCAGATTTAAGGTGTGCTCGGGAATACCAGCGCTGCGCAATTCATCCAGGATACTGTCCAGATCGCCTTCGTAATCCACTTCGCCGCCCGGATCGTCGTCGGATCGGTTGAAGAAGTTGGTTGGCGGCATCTGCTTGGGATCACCCGCGACGATGACCTGCCGACCGCGCGCGATCGAGCCTACCGCATCCCATACGGCGATCTGTGAAGCTTCGTCGAATATGACCACATCGAACAACGGCTGATCCGCCGGTAGGTACTGCGCTACCGACAGCGGCGACATCATTACGCAAGGTGCCAGCGTCATCACACTTTTAGCTGCCTCCTGCATCAGCAGGCGCACTGGCATATGTCTTTTCTTCTTTTCTATTTCGTGCCGGAGAATACCCCAGTGCGGGCCATCCCCACCTTCGTTCAGTGGCGGTACATCACCACTCAACCGAGCGGCGACGTAGTCGGCCGTGATCTTCTGAAACGCCGAATCGACTTGGCGGAAATTTTGGATTGCTTCCGCCTGCTCGGCGCTGGAGAACGTCCTCAAGACGTCGTCGTTGTCTATTACGCGGGCTGACCACCAAGCGCAGTAAGCGGCCTCGAACGTCGCCGGGATTTCCTCGGGACGCACCAGCCCGCGCTCGATCGCCGACACCAACGGCGCCAAGTTCAGGTCCATGGCTTCCGACCGCCGCCTGCGCCAAGCACACCACCTGTTCAGCTCGGTCCGTCGGGCGACGATGGCGTCGGCCGATCTCCGAACGAGCTCTAGGGCGTGATCTCCCTCGGCGAGCTCTTTGCCGACATCGCAGGCTGCGAGGGCTTCGAACGCCGAGGTGGCGGCCCGAAACCGATTCCACTTCTGAAAATAGTCGGCAATCGCCCGCCCGACCGGGCCGTCGGGAGCCAGAAGATCGTTGCCGTCGTGGAGGAGGTTCCTGACCTTCGCTCGCGCCTCGGCGATTGCCGGAGGATCATCCACCAGGCGAACGACCGCCGTACGCGCACGATCCCCCAGATCGCGCAACGCCTGCACCGCCTCTGGGTTCGTCGACTGCTTCCTCCAGGCATGAAACGAGGAGAGCAGCGCATCGAGCCGGTCGATCGCTTCCCCCTCCTCACGCAACCGCGCCAGCACGGGGCCGTCGGTTGCCGGGTCGGGTTTACCCTGGGCACCACCGGCTCGCATCGTTTTCAGCACGGCCCGCTTGGCGAAGAAGCTCTTCGGCCACCAAGCCGCTTGCGCCTGGGCCCAACGTCGCCCGACGTCTCCGCCGTCGAGAGAACGCCAAGCCATCGGATCGTAGCTGCAGCTCAGTCGGGCCTGCGATTCCGCATAGACCTTCAGATGCCCGACCACCGCCTCCAGGGCCGCCAGCCGCTCACGACCGTCGGGCTCCAGGGCGAAAGCCGTCTGCTGGCCGTAGGAATCGACGAGCATTCGGCCGAAATCCGCGAAGGCGTCGAGCCGCGTCAGAGTCTGGTCAGCTAAGCCGACACCGGTCGCCTTGCAAGCCACGTCGACGGCCTGCTCGACGGCTCTGGCGGCATCGGCGAGAGCGAGCGCGGCGTCGATCAGAGCCGTCTCCCACCGGGAACTCCAGTCGGGGGCCGAAACCATTTGTAGGGGGTTGGCGCCGAAGGTTCCTACGGCCTTGGCCTGTACGGCCAGCAATTCGACCGCTTCGCGCAGGCCCGTCAGTTGCCGCTCGTCGTGCTGCTCGGCATCGGGCCAGGACAGTTCGACCCTCGACAGGGATCCTTGGTCACGGACTTTGACGCCTATGGCGTAGTGCGCCGTGAGCCCGTTGCGCTGCCGGCGATGAAGGTGATCGACGAACCGATTGAGCTTGTCGCGTAAGACGCGCAGTCGCTCAGCCTCTTGTTCCCAATCGGGAGCCACTCTTGCTCTGCCAGCCGCCCACGATTCTCGAAGCTGACTCAATACATCACTCTTTTTTGCTTTGTTGGAGTGTAACTGCAGGCAATACCGGCCGAGCCCGATCTCGCTCAGCCGGCGATAAACCACCTCCAGCGCAGCCGTCTTCTCGGAAACGAAGAGAACCGTCTTACCCTTGCCCATCAGGTGGCAGATCATGTTTGCGATCGTCTGGCTCTTGCCCGTTCCCGGCGGACCGATGAGGATAAAATCCTTTCCTTTGTCCGCGGTCGCGATCGCCGCCAATTGCGAGGCATCGGTCGGCAGGGGCGCGAGCAGGTCGGACGGCTTGAAGTCGCGATCCAGAGTATCCTTGTCAATGAATTCGACGTCGGTCTTGTAGCGGTGCCGCGGGGTCTCTAGCAGGTGGCGAACGACCTTGTTGTCCCGAAGCACATCGGTGCGGTCGACCAGATCCTTCCACATTAGAAACTTAGCGAACGAGAAATGCCCGAGCACGACGTCCTCGACCATCTCGAAACCGGGGGCGTCCTTCACCGCGCGGCCCACCTTTTCCCAAATACCGCGCACGTCCACACCGCTCTCGTCCTGCGGCAGGGCGCCGTTCAGCCCCCTGATGTCGATCTCGAAATCCTTCCGCAGCATCTCCAGCAACGTTGGATTGAAGCGCGGCTCATCGTCGTGAGCCAGTATCTGGACCCCGCTGCGCACGGACTGGCGCTGCAAGGTGACGGGTAGGAGAATCAGGGGCGCACGGAATCGGCGCTCGTCCTTTAGGTCCCGTTTCCAGCATAGAAAGCCGAGCGCGAGAAAAAGCGTGTTGGTGCCTCCCTCCTGCAAGGCTGTCTGCGCTTTCCGGTAGATCTCCACGGCACGCTTCGACAACTCGTCCGGCGACAGGTCGACTAGCACCTGGCCCTTACGGAGTGCTTCGCGGGCATATTCCTCGATGATCACCTCGCCAGTGCGTTGCTTGTGGGTCTCGGCGTCACGGGTTGAGCCGGAAAGTCGGGACGTCGACTCGATCGATATTCGGGCACCTGCGGCTAGTTTGTCCTCGAGCAGACCCGGATCGGGGCAGAGGATTCGTAGGCTCGTCTTGTCGGACCTGTGGTTCAGCAATTGGTTGCGGGCCGAGAGGTCGAGCAGCTTGCGTTGCCAACGCTCGAGCCGACCGGCGGGCGTCTCGGGCGGGCCCGCTTCTGGTTCTGCCTCTTGATCGAAATCCGGCAGCGCCGGCGCCGCCTCCATCGGAAGCTCGACGGCCGAGGCCTCGACCGGAAGCTCCTGCCCCGGCTTGTCTCTCCCCTTCAGCGCGAGCGGCGATATACGCAGGGCCCGCGCCCGGCGGATATCCACCGCGACGCCGAACGTGGCGTCGTGTTCGTCGGTGATCGTGTCCATTGCCGCGTTCACCGCCCGAGAGAACGGAGGTGCCGGATGCGCGGTGGCAAAGGTGGTTTCGATCAGCACCAGTTCCTTCAGGCGGCACCGTTTGCGCAGTGTCTCGGCATCTTCGATCACGATCGTCGAGAGCTCTTCCGGCTGCAGCCACACGCCCACGACGGCATGACCGCGTGGGAGGGCTACGACGGGGTTGAGCCCTGCCTGCTCGAAGGCCGAGGCGAAGAGCAATGCCGTGTCGAGGCAAGTGGCGACCTTGCCCTCCTCGACGAGGCACGGAATGCGGATCTTCTGCCCATCCCGCTCGAAGCTCGCCGGCGGAACGGCATACGTGATCCCGAGATTGGCGACGGCGGAGTAGATCGCCGACACCATCTCCCACACACGTTGTCGGCTCCCCGATCGATAGCCGTCGAGCGCGTCCGGTCTGCCCGCCCGACGCAGCAGCGACGAAGCCCCGTGCAGGAGGCGGTCGACGGCCGGGTCGTTGGGCATAGAAAAGGCGGCGAGCAGCTCCGGCATGTAGCCCGCGCCGCCCCATTCGTTGTAGGCGAGGAGTTCGACCCGTCGCGAGTCCTCGGCAATGATCTCACCGTCCTTCTCGACGCGGATCGAAACGTGGCCCATCACCGCTTCGGTAAGACCGAGCAGGAAGCCGCCGTCGAGTTCGACATCGCGATGTTTGACGGCGACCGTCCCTCCCGCCGCGATGCGATCGAGCCGCCAACTCTTCGGCTTGATAAACCCCGGGTTCGAAACGAGGGTCACCACCACGTCGTCTAGCCGGTCTGCCTCGTCTCGATTTTCGATGCGCAGATCGCGCAGCACGGAAAAGGCGCATTGGTGACAGGCGAAATTCAGCTTCGCCGCGATCTCCCACTGAATCGCGATCGCACCTTCCTTTCCGCTCGACATGGGACGCCCCCCGAACGCAATGCTAGCTCGTTTGTACACCTATGGGGGGTGCGGTCAATCCAGCAGGCTTGAGAATAACCCCGACGCGCCGATCGCCTGACAATCGGGAGCGTTAGTAGTTTACGCCATCGGGGTAGGTGTCACGGCTTGCACTCATTGGCCTTTCCGCAACCTACGCACCAAGGCGCGAGTGAGTTATCGGGGCACGGATTCACGGTAGGCCGGCTTTCAGCCGGCGCGATAAGGTCCCAGGAACAGGTCGCCCAGGGCGCGGCGCAGAAGATAGGTGATCCGCCGCTGCGCCAGGTGATGCGGCCGGTCGTGCAGCATGTGGCAGCGCTGGCAGAAGCTGCGCAGGTTGCGCAGCCGATTGTTGCGCGGGTCGTGATCGAGATGCGCGGCGGCGAGAACGACCCGCGTCGTCCGCTGCCGCGTCATCTGCTCGAGGTCCGGCCAGCGGGCGAGCCGACCCTTGCCGTCGCGCCACGTACCCTCGGCCGGATCGAACCAGCGGCCGTCCGGCAGACAGCGGACGATGGTGGCGTGCGGCCGGCCGCAGCCCTGACACCGCCCGCCGGCCCGCTCGAAGCGGACGCGCCGGCTGAGCTCGGGCCAGTGCCGGGGATAGAGACGGCGCAGCTCGCGGCGGATCGGCATCCCCTACTCCGCCGCCCAGCCGGGCCCGGTGTCTCGTGCCCGCATGATCGTCTGCCGGCTGGTGGCGAACTCGCGCGCCAGCGCCGACACGCTCGCTCCCTCCCGCAAGCGCAGCGCGACAGTCTCGCGCTGCGCGGCAGTCAGCGTGGCCGGCCGGCCGAGCTTCCTGCCTTCGGCCCGGGCCCGGCCGAGGCCGGCCTGGGTGCGCTCGACCAGGAGGTCCCGCTCGAACTCGGCGACGGCGTTGATCACGCCCATCGTCAGCTTGCCGGCTGAGCTGGTGAGGTCGACGCCGCCGAGCGCCAGGCAGTGCACCCGCACGCCCATCTCCGCCAGCTTCTTCACCGTGGCGCCGACGTCGATGGCGTTGCGGCCGAGCCGGTCGAGCTTGGTGACCACCAGCACGTCGCGCGCCTCCAGTCGATCGAGCAGCCGGGCGAAGCCGCGACGTTGTGTTGCGGCCACTCCGCCGGAGACGGTCTCGGCGACCACGCGCCGCGGCTCGACCTGGAAGCCGGCGGCGATGATCTCCTGCAGCTGGTTCTCGGTCGTCTGGCCGGTGGTCGACACGCGGAGGTAGGCGAAGGTGCGCGGCATCGACGATTTCCGTACGGAATCGATGTCCGTAATATACACCCTGTTCAGAAACCCGCAAGCCTAATTTCTGCACAGGGCTGCGGATGGTGTCCGAAAACGATCGATTTAGGACGGGCAAGCGAGAACCCGAGATCCTCGTCAGCCAGCGGACGCGCCCTTACCGCCTCTGCCGTTCTTGCGCCATAACCGCGACCACCACTGTGAATAGGCACTACGTTAGGACCCCGCGAAAATGCAGCCTACTCCTTTGATCTAAAACGGGCACTCGGCGCGACGTGGGGGTCCCGATCGGCGCCGATGGGGACCCCAGCGGAGATCGACGTTTATGTGATTTATCAATCCGTTGAGGCAGCATGTCCTAGGGGTCCCACGGCGGAGCCGATTCACAACTTGTGGGTAATTGAAAGCCCCGGCGGATGGTTACGGACCAGGTCGGCAAGATTGCTGATCTCCGCATCGGAGAGTTCGGCGAGTTCGTTCAGCGCGTCGGCCCAGTCCTTGGCATCGGCGAAGTCGTGCAAGCCGACGGCTTTCAACAGGTGCTCGCGGGTCGGCATCACCGAGCCCAGCTCGGCTCGCTCAGGGTGAGCTGCGGGCCGCGGCGCGGTGGCATTGGCGGGGTGGATCACGTCGACGACGCGCGTACCATTCGTGCACGCGAGTCTGGCGAGGGGAACATCGCGGCCGCTGAGGAGCGGCAAGTGAACACGAGCCATCGTCCGGTTCCTTCTCCGCGGCGCGGAGCGGATCGCGTCCGCGCCATTCTGCCGAGGATGCGCTCGTGGTGTGAACGCCGTAGGACGGCCCTGTTAACGCCGCATGACGTGCGGTGCGAACGGCGCTCAGAGTTGACGCGCGACATTCCGGTCGGACAATGCCAATCGCTTGCTTACCGGCCTTGTCGGGCGTGTGCGAGGGCGCCGTCGACCCTGCGACCGTCCTGACCCGGTTGCGGCGACGCCTCGGGGATGGCCGCGCTCAGTCGACATCGAACCCGATTTCCGACTCTGTTTCGTCGTCGTCGTCGGCAGCGGCGGCCGCGGTCGGCGATCCTGTCCCGGTCATCGACGCTCCCGTCACCGGCGGCGGGACCATCGCGGACGGCGGTGCCGCCGCGCCGCTCGGCGAGCGCCCGGCGGCGGTGCGCGCCTGGTTCGACGACCTGTTCGACCAGGCGCTGCCGGTCGCCGACGGCACCCTGGCCACCGCCCAGCGTACCGCCGAGGCCCTCGCCCGCCGCGCCAAGGCCGAGAACACCCGCCGCGCCTACCGCGCCGGGGTGCGCGCCTGGTGCACGTGGTGCGAGGGCCACGGGCTCACGCCCCTGCCCGCCGGCCCGGCCGCGGTCGCGGCGTTCCTCGCCGCCGAACGCTACCCGCTGCCGCCGGCGAAGCCGCTCGCCGCCAACACCCTGCGGCTGCGGCTGGCGGCGATCGGCTACCTGCACTATCTCGCCGGCCTGCCGTCGCCGACCACCACCGCCATCGTCGGCGAAACCATCGCCGGCCTCGAGCGCACCGCCCGCCGCGACGGCGACGGGCCGCGGCCGAAGCTGGCGGCGAAGATCGGCCTGCTGCGCGAGATCCTCGCCCCGATCAAGGACGACCTGCCCGGCCTGCGCGACCGCGCCCTGCTGCTCCTCGGCTTCGCCGGCGCGTTGCGCCGCGCCGAGCTGGCGCGGATCACCATCGCCGACCTCGAAGAGAGCGAGCACGGACTGCGCATCACCCTGCCGGTCTCCAAGGGCGACCGGCGCGCCCGGGGCGTCGTCGTCGGCATCCCCTACGGCACCAGCGCGCTCTGTCCGGTGCGGGCGCTCCGGCGCTGGTGCGCGGCGGCGCAGATCAGCGACGGGCCGCTGTTCCGGCGCATCTGGACGACGCCGCGGCCGCCCACCGCTCCCGCCGGCGGGACGCCGACCTTCGTGGTCGGCGAGGCCGCCATCGATCCCGGCACCGTCGCCCGCATCGTCAAGGCGCGCGGCGCCGCCGCCGGCTTCGATCACCGCATCCTCGGCGGCCACAGCCTCAAGCGCGGGGCCATGAACACCGCCAAGGACCGCCGCGTCCACCCCGCCCAGCTCAAGCAGCTCGGCCGCCACGCCAGCTACGCCACCCTCGCCGCCTACATCGAAGAGGGCGACCTGTTCGAGGACAACGCGCTGAACGGCGTGCTGTGACGCTCCCGCCGGCGGTTCGCGGCGCCCGATGCGTCGTGGAGCCATCGGCAGCCCGGCTGAACCCGGCTCGTCGTGGGCGGTCGGCTCGGTCAGCACGCGCGACGGTCCTGGGGATCGGCCGATCGGCCCTCCCATGATGGGGTGCGACGGGGCGGGCGGCCAAGGCGCAACGTCGGCCGCGAGAAGGCGGAGGAGGCCGCAGCCGCGATCGGGGGGCAGGCGATCTTTCCGGTGCTTAAAGGCGATAAGGGCACGGACTGGAACAACCTGGCGCAGTCACAGGGCAGGGAACGAGCGCACGTCCAGCTGCAGGCCTCGTTCAAGTCGGGGGAGCGGCAACAGCTCGCTCAGGGCTTTATCGAGAAACCAGAAGTGATCCGCGATGTCAGCCGACTTCCTCGGTCGGCGCCGCATCGCCAACAAGAGCGGGCAGGGCTGACTCGATAAGGACATCATTGTCGTGCTCAATGAGAGGGCCGAGCAAAGTGTCCAGCTCGGCCAATCGCTGCAATAAACGATTGCGTTCGGCCACAAGGTCTTCTCGATCTCGAGAGGAGCTCGCCGGCTGAATAGGTCTAAGCTCACGTTTAAAGGCCAGCAGTTCTGAGCGGCGAACATTTGGGCGGAACAGCCGTCTCTGACGAGCGATCTGGACCTCTCGTTCCGATAGAGTTACGACTTGGTAAGCGACCGAATAATTTTGCGGCAGTTCTTCTTCCAAAAATCGCCCGGCATCGACAGCGGCAGCGACTTGGCGCATCTGATATGCGACCTGCTCGGAAAACGGCAATTCCGCTTTGATCATCTGCTGGAATTCGCCGTGCGGAAGCATTGTCTTGGCGCGATTGAGATAGCGGCCGATCATCAATACACGCCGCTGCACATCGCGCCACAGATTGGAGATTTCACGAATGAAATCCTCTTTGATGCGAAGATCCACGTCTGCGACAGTAACAGCGCTGACTCGTTCATCGCCGGCGGCCTGGCGCTGCCGAACGGCATTCTTGGATAGGATTTCTACGGCCATGTCAGAGTCCCATCTCCCTTGCAATGTACAACCATAGCGCATCAATGTCGTCAGCACCGCTGGCGCCACGTATCTCCATGATGCCTGTTCCGGTATCTGCAGAGAGATTGAAGTCTTCAAACAACGGAACTTCAATTGGCAACGTTCGCCCGGATGCCGCAGCGAGCCTGCGCTTGGCTTCAAGGAGGCTTCGAGCGCGTCGGTTGACGCGCGTCAGAACGAATCCAGATGGTCGCTGCAATCCGTTTACAAGCTCCATCCACCGAGATACCGAGTTTGTGTCGTCCCGGCTTACACCCGTCGGAATCAGCACGAAGTCCGCTGCGAGGAGCAAAAGTTTAACGGCGGAGGGATGTTCCTCTACTGCGGTAGGTGTATCGATCATCAGGACGTCATGACCGTCGGCTGCGTCGATTACGCTCTCAGCATCGGCTATATCAGCTGCGAGGCAGCTGATCTGAATAAGCTGATCGGGGCGGCGTGACCACCACTCGCTGAGCGAGCGTTGTTTGTCGAGGTCCGCCATCATAACTCGCACGCCCCTATGTGCCGCTGCTACGGCGAGGTTACGGACAAGCGTCGTTTTTCCAACCCCTCCTTTAGGGCTGCTAACGAGAAGCCGCTTGGCACTTGCTGGCATATCGACGTCCCACAGGAGGCAGAGACGCTCCTTACGATCCTTGAGGCGGGCCACCTAATGAATAAAGCAAAGTCATTACCGGTAATGACTTTGGCGGCTCCGGCAGGCGCGCCCCGAAAGCCAGCTTGAGGTGCGATTCGAAGGCGATCACCGGCGTGTCAGCACGAGAACGCCGCTCACCCACGCGAGACCGACCCCGATAAGATCGGAGCGTTTCGCGAATGGCGAAAGCCGGCCGGATCACCCGAGGAGCATGATCTTTCGGCCAGGTGGGTTGCCGAAGCATATAGTCGACGACCTAGAGGCCGCCACGACGGCTCCACAGGTGCCCATACTTTCTGACGGGTGACAAAGATCGCGGCGGCGGCGCAAATGAGTTCTAAACGCGGATCAGCGCCCAAGAACTCGCGAGCAACCCCCTGGAGCTGCGGATCGATATCCACACTGATGATCCGGCTCGTCGCATCCATACCGTCGAGCAACCGAGCGGTGCCAACACCGGTCTCGGTGCCGATCTCCAGAATGCGGCCACTTGGCTTGCTCGCGGCCAGCATGCGCATGAGCGCCCCTGTTTGCATCTCCGCGGATAGGGCAAACCCGAGCGCACGCGCCTCGGCCAGACTCTGCTCCAATGCAGGAGGCGAACGACTGGAGATCACGTCCAGCCCGTCGGAACACGGCTATGTTTCCTGACAGTGTTGGCCTTTCGCTCCGCTCGTCTTGGCCACCTCTACCAGGCCGCCTTTCACTCCGACGCGGCAATGGAACAGCGCTGCTCTCGCGTGTAGCCGGCCCACCTGGAGCGTCTCCAGGCCATCGGCCACGGTCGATCGCTCGACGCCCGAGACGACGTGTCCTCGAGCGGCAAGCCGATCCTGCGCAGTTCCTCACCGCATTCGCCATCGAGCCGCTCCAGGCTCGTCGTCATCCGCGGACTGTCGAGCCACGGTGAGAGATCGAGCGACGGCTCGTAGCGCCACTGCCCGAGGTCCGCGCGAAACCAGGGTCTCTGTGCGAGGCCGGCACCCTGCTGCGCGCCGCGACGGTAGGCCTGCTCGGCGACACGAGCCATCAGCTTGAGCATGTCCTGCTTGTCGCGTTCGGAAAGCGAGAGAAACCGCCGGTCACGAAATCCCTTCGTCACGTCACTCATACCCAGCCCTCCTGATCCCGACATCCGCTTCGCAACACGCTGCCGTCTCCGTCGCTCGCCGATCCTCCAAGCCTCCGAAGATAGCATATGCCGCCCGCCCGGGACGACGGCGCTCGCCGTGCCACCACGGCGTGGCAGCGGTGGTGTGGCACATCAAAGACCGTCCTCCGTTCGGCAATGCGCCAAGGCTATGATCGGGCGTGCGTGTGCGCGTCGTTCCGGACGCGGACCGCATCGCCGGCGCTGCGGCGCTACGCGCGCCGAGCCGGCAGGCGAGGGGGCTTCCGCTCCGCGCCCGTGGATCGTGCTTTTCGACGAGGGTGGCAGATCAGCCCACGCATCCGGCCAGCCACTCCCGCAGCTTCGACCACCTTCGCCCGGTCTGTTTTCTCTTCACCGCGATCGCCAGGGCCTTCTTCTGGCCGACCACGACGACCAGCCGCTTGCCGCGAGTGACGGCGGTGTACAGCAGGTTCCGCTGCAGCATCGGGTAATGCTGCGTGGTCAGCGGGATGACCACGGCGGGATATTCCGAACCCTGCGACTTGTGGATGGTGGTGGCGTAGGCGAGGGCGATCTCGTCCAGTTCGCCGAAGCCATAGGTCAGGCCCCGGCTCTCGAACTCCAGCACCATCTCAGACGCCTCGGCATCGATGGCGCGGACGACGCCGAGGTCGCCGTTGTAGACCTCCTTGTCGTAGTCGTTCTCGACCTGCATCACCTTGTCGCCGATGCCGTAGGTCGAGCCGAAGCGCTCGACGTGCAATTCGCCCGGCGGATTGAGCGCCTGTTGCAGATCGATGTTCAACGAGCGAGCACCGAGGCCGCCGCGGTTCATCGGGCACAGCACCTGGACGTCGCGGATCGGATCGAGGCCATGGCGGGCCGGGATGCGGTCGCGGACGATCTGCAGGATCTTGGCGACGCCATCTTCGGCATCGACGCACTCGACGAAATGAAAGTCACTGGCCGGATCCTGCACCCACTCCCGCATCAGGCCCT
>JADJQT010000007.1 GCA_016712595.1 Rhodospirillales bacterium | reverse complement strand
GCAATTACTAGAACACTCGTTTGAGTAAATAAATCTAATTTATTGCCAGTAAAGTTTACTTCGTCTAACGGAACGCACGAACGATGTAAAACAGCTGCCCTGCAACCCTTACTCCTTGAATCCCTTATTAAATAATCCAACTTTAACAGCCAATTGAAAAACTCAGGTTGATTAACCTTCATACTTTGCCAACGTGAATCACTTTGAAAAGGACAAAGAAGCAAGCAGACTTTGGGGGTATTGGCAAATGCCTTTATTATACCACCTAAAACAATCACCTCTATTATAACTGTAAATGAGTCCAATTTTATTCAGCTTATTTTTTGTTGCAGAATACCCGCAATAACGGATAAAACAGTTGCCCAATTACTTTTGAATAATTCATTCTTGCTATCTCATCAATGGTTATACCCATATACAAATCAGTTTTTAGGAAACCTTGCAAAACTTTTTTTAAACCATACAGCGCACGAATACTTTTATTGACCTCAATTAATTCTAGTATTCTTTTCGTGCATTGCCTTCTAAAATTCCTATTTCACCATTCGCGCTTTTAGTAAAACACGATTGAGGCAAAACGCCCTCCAGTTGAATTTGTGCCATTTATTAAATCATTGTAAAGGCTCTTTTTACCAGTAATAACATAGGTACACCGTTATATTTTATTTGCCATGAAATCAACCAGTTCAAATAAGCATAGGTCTCCGGCATTTCAGAGCCAGGGTCAGCAAATACAGCATAATCCAAACGAGGCAATTCGCCCAAACTTGACATTAGATAAATCAATGTACTTTGCAACCCCATACCTAAACTTAATATTTTCATGCGTATATTGTTAGAGTTGTTTGTTGTTCAACGTATGCGCCCCACTGAGAAGCCATTGCAGAAGCTACACCTGTGTATGTTTTAGAACGAAGCCGCGCCCTGTCTTTCCTCGGTGGCATATAGTGAACTTTTGCATATTCCTGTAAGGCAGCTTTATCATTTCAGATTCAACATTTTCGCCATTACTCAACAACGGCAATCCATTTAAAAACAAACAGGTTGTTTTTCTTTCGGTATGCCCAAACTGATAAGGTTGTATTATCTGCGATGCTTTAAAAGGAAAACCGTAATCAACCATTTCAGCATACAACACAGGAAACCACTTTTTAAATGTATTTCCCACTCATTATACCAACTGGATTTTCAGAACAGTTGCTTACCTTCCATACTTCAAAAAAACCGGATTGACTTCTCCTGTGTGCCGTTTTCTTCTTTTATACCAAAATGCCTGGCACCACTAACAGCAAGGTCTGTGCATGGTTGAAAGGTTATAGTTAAATCTGGCTTTAACTCATCAAACGCCTTAAAGAAATCTTTTGTAAATGCCATTCAGGTTTACCACCGAGCAGGGTTGTATGTCATTTGAATAAGCCTCATATCCTAAACTCCTAAAGGCTTTGCACACTACCTGGCTTTCTTCGCATCCGATTAACACCCTCATGCGCAAAAACGGCTATAGTGAAACTTATTTATAAGACGAAAGCGCAACAACTTTTTTAATAAAGTGGCATACGGACGTTTCATTGAAGTTTTTTTACAATCCGTTGTAAGGGTTTGTTTACTTAACATAATGTTAATTGAGGCTCACTCACTCGTTTATTATGTTAAGTAGGGAAGTACCCCCACAACGAAAAAAAATGTTGTTTTGTTGGCACAAACCTATATCACCAACCACACAACAAACAAACCAAATAAATTTTGTTATTAACAGCAAATTGTTAACGTAAAAAATAACTAACGTAAACAAAACAGCACAATGAAAAAACGGCAAAAGGAGGGAAGTTTTTCTGACGACCGGTATGTGTTCGCGTGTGAATAATTCGGGATGAGTGCGCCTACAAAACAAAAAGCTGAGCGCAAACTCAGCTTTTGTTACATTCCGTATCGTGTTGCTTGTTCGCAGACTTCCCGGTCTACCACGCAACAGCACAATAATAAGCAACGCGCAAATAGGTTGCGCGCTGTAGAATAGGTATTTTTTAACAGGCTATTGTTTACCAGGAGGCAAACCGGTAACATTATAATCTTTGGCAAAAATTAATCCTATACCTGTAACTATTGCCGTTACTCCTGTAACTAAATCACCATGAATAATTGATGCAATACCGCCCAATATTCCGGCTATTCCTGTAAGTGTTGTTTTAGGGTTTCTCATATTATATCACATTTGAATTTTCAAGTTTAACCTCAATTAAATCGTTTGTGTTGGCTCCTATTGTAGTTAGGTTGGTCTCAACCACGCCACCGTAAACATCTTGTGTTGCAGTAGTAGCAGCCACAACAAAACCGGAACCATCATGCCCGTAATACTTTCCACTAATGGTTAATTTAACTGCATTAACGCTATTGTCTACGATTATCATCCCGTTAGGATATGTACCATTTAAGCCACTGATATAACTACCCTGAGTTATACCAACCTCGCATGGAGATAAGGATGCGTCAATAGTTATTACCGGAATAGTGTCATCAACTACCGGATTACTTATTTCATGGAATACAGAAATTTTATCAAATTGTATTGTTGCGCCATCTACAAGTATGGGCGATAAATCTGTTTTAAAATTCATATCTCCAAAACACCTAAAGCCATTAAACAAACCGGAGCTACCCCAAAAACTACATTCGCCCTGAAGTGTAAGAGGCTGAACGGACGCGCCTAAATCACAAAAGAAGTCTCCATGTATGTGAAAGTTAAAAATAGTGCCCGTATCGTTTACTATAATAACGTAACCATTTAACTTACTTGCAGGATGAATGTAAACACTCTTGTAAGTTTCCTCGCACGCAATCCCATCATTCATATAAATAGTATCGCCTTTTATTACAATCTTATCGTATGCGGCACCGTCTCTTATAGCCAATTGGGTTAAGAAGTATAAATCCTCAGTGCAATCAATTACACAACTTTCTAAATCGTTGTTTGGCGCAAAGTTGGTTACTACTAACAACTTACATTTGATTGTAGCCTGTATAGTAGTCCCACTTACCCTGTCAAATAAATCATCAATCTCAATATCGCCAAAGCCATCAATAAAAAATTGCTCGTTTTGTGACCAATCTGTAGGGTTAAACGCTAAAGTAACACCAGGACCCAAATACATACGCACAACAAGAGGTAACGCACCCGAATAAGTATAATTACCAGGATAAACTATTACCGTATAATCATCACCAGGCATTGCGGCAATTGCAGCGCCAACGGTTAAGTAAGGTAAATCTAAACGGTCTGGCAAGGCTGTAGCATCATTGCCGTTTTCCATAACAAACAAACATTTGTCAATAGGTAAACTGGTTAAGCCACCACCACCACCGCCACCAATAGCAACACCAGTGCAATTAATCATGCTCTATACCTCCAAACTATATAAACATTGCAAGCTGTAACGGCTGCACCAGGCTCAAAAGTTAAATCCCAGTTGCCTTTTATTATTTCACCTTCGTTTGCGCTAAGCGTAAACACATCGCCCGCGAAGGTTGCAGAAACAGGGCGCAACGGCAAATTATTGATATATGCGGTTGCTGTACCCCTGTTGATTATCATTATATCAATAAAATTCCAATTGAGTTTTATCGCCTTATTTGCGAATTGAAAATTTGCAACTGTTTTTGTCATTTTGTTTCGTCCTCAGTTAATAATAAAAAAAAAAGTATCACTACAGCAATTTTTCCAAGTGTTAGCATACCGCCTTTTATTTCCTCGCCATAAGCATAAGCAACCTCACGCGCGCGCCTTGCAATTAATACAGGCGGTTTTATCCATGTACGCAACCAAAGGGCGGCAATTTCTTTAGGGCTCTTTTTTTCGTTAAACATTTTTAGCAGTGTACTTTTAGCAAAGCCATTTACACCAATATTGTAACAGAAGGAAACCAACGCATCAAACACGTTTTGACTAACAGCCACTTTTAAACCATTGCTAACGGCACCCGCATACTTTAAAATATCCTGGTTAAATAACTCCTCTGCTTTTGCCTCAGTGATTCCCTGCATTAAATACTCTTCTCCCGGTTGTATTTGATGCCCGTAACCTATACTGTACTCTATACGAGGAGTTGGTGCGTAGTCATCTACATAAGGTTTTAACCTGAGTTGCTCAGTTGACTTTAACCATTTTTTGCCGCGTTCGCTTATTGTCATACTTTAAAATTCGGCAAAGGGTTAACTATTGTTTTTACTTTAAGCAATTCCTCAGGATTAAGGAACGACTGCAAATAAGAAATTAAATCAGTATTGTAATACAAACTGAATTTATCACTCAGGTAACTTACCTGGCTTTTTGTTTTCATTCTTTTGAAAACATCGTAAACAGCAGCCTCATCATCATTAACCAACCCTTTTGCATTATACAATTGCTTTGCATAAATCTTTACTCCTGCATCGGTTAAAATCATTGCACCGGCACCGCCTTGCTTCCAAAATTTAGGGTCAAAATAATTTGCATTGATTAATGATGCAGCGTTAACATCATCGGCACTTTTAATAAGCCCGAAAGCCTGAGCAATTTGCCGAAAAAAAAACAGCGCACCCAAGCCAATTGCAACCGGAACAATATATTCAGTATTCTTACTCATAACATTCCTTTTGCTAAATCGTATTTAGGGCGGTTGGTAGTAACCAGTGTTGCAATATTTTCTATTACTGTAATATAATCAGGGTCGGACTTACCCCAAACCTCTAACGCATTGCGTAAGCGTTCTTTTGGGTTTGTGCCGCTAACATCATCCGCTAAAGCCGGAGTAGGAGGAGAGAAGGATTGATTACCATCAACAGCCATCTTACCGTTAACACTTCCAACGAGCATTGGCAATAAACTACCTATTGCCGTCTCCAACATATCCGGTTTATCCTTCTTTTTATTTTCTAACGCTTCAATTCGCTTTAATAAATCGTTTTTTTCTGTTAGATGATTAAGCTGTAAATCAAAGTTTTTTTGCATCATGGATATTACAGTACTATCCATACGATTGCCGCCACCATTAACAGCCACATCAGAAACGCCACCCAACTTAATACGCAACGAAAAAGCGTTGATTTTACCACCCTTCGCAATTTCTTTTCCAGGCTTATCTTTTAATTTTAATGTAACATAACCGCCACCATCTACACTTTCCATCCATTCTTCTAAACGTACAATTGCCTCATCTGAGGTTTCACATTCAATTTTATGCAATAGCGTTGCACCATCGTACACATCAACATAAGAAAGGCACTCCTCTCTTATTTTCTCAATAACGTAACTGATTTTTTGTGTAACTGCCATTTGATTGCTTTGGTTTATCTCTGTACCGGAACTCTAAAAAAATAACCTGGTCTGTTAAGGCAAACGCGCCCAACTTTTCTAACCAACTATTGTCAAAATCGTACACATCGTTAAAAGGAGTGTATTGGTTTTTCCTTCCCCATTGACGTTGGTAGTAGAAACTTAACACCGGCAAATTGTTTACCGTTAATGTTTTTGTTTTTTTCTGTACCAGGTTAATTGCAAAGAACTGGTCACTGGTTAAATCATTATTGTATGTTGTGCCCGTACCAAAATCAGGAATCTGAGGCATAAACTCGCCAACGTGCCGTATTCCTGTTAATATTTTGTCCGTTAAAAAATTTACACCCTTCAAATAAATGCGTTGGTTAGGTATTGCCGCGTTAACTTGCTCCATGGTAAATGAAGCGACATAACTTTTATCATCTATTTTATTAGGAGCCCGCATTAGTAGTAATAAAAAGAAAGTACAACAGATTGCCCGGCAGACAATGAAGCCGTGCCCAACAGCGTAATGTAGCTTTTAGGAAGATTAAATTTTTTGTTTTGGTACTCTGTAACATCACCACCGTTAAGCGATTTTGTAAGAGAGTTATAAGGTAACTGGTAAATATCTTCTGTTGATGCTTCAACTAAAGTTACTACCACATTAGAACCGCCTGTTTGGTTTACAACTGCATTTTGTGCAGGAGAGAAGGACAAAATACTACTGTTGTAACTTTCCATTTGTTCGGTAGTTACATGGCGCAACTCAGGTATATCACCCAAATAAATACGTTGTCCGGCAGTAGGGTTGGGGATATTTATCTCAACCAAATAATGTTTTTTTACTGGCTTCACTTGTTTTTGTTTTTAAGAGTTTAAGAACCCTGTTGCCAGTTAAGGCAACAGGGATAAGGAGGGAGAATATTAACCAATACCAAACTTTAAACTTCAGGATTGAATTTTGCTCCATTTTGTACGTAGAAGCCACGCAATATGCAAACTGCATAGTTTGTGCTTGCCGTACCTGCCATTGATATGCTATCTGGCAAGGTGCAAAATATCTGGTTGTTATCACTACCACTTAAACGAATAGTTGGCAGTGTATCGTAAAAACCGAAATCCGGTGCGCTGTACTCATCGCGCGGCATAACTACAGCCGGTCCTTGTCCCTGCTGAGATTGCCCAACGCGGTAAAACCTACGTATCTCGTCATTGTCAATAAACGTTGTTTGGTTTACCTTAATAGAATATTTACCGTTGTAAAAATTCATAAGGTTATCCGCTTCGCCCGCTGTACTGAATACAGTAGGGTTAGGGAATGTGCGCACAATAGCTTTAGCAATATCGGTTTGACTTGCTGTAGTTGTTGTGCCCGCCTTAAAGATGCCTAAAAACATTTTTGTAATGTGAAAGGCATCAGGAATTAACAAGCGTTTTTCGGTAACGTTTGTTGTGCTGCCCTGATTCGCTAAAACATTAAAGTTTACAGCATTTTGGGCACCTCCTGTAAGGAGGCTTCTAAACGCAAATAGCCTTGTGTAACTACTGCTTTAGGGTTTCCGCGATACATGTTAATGAAAAAATTTGCATCAGCACGCATGTTGTTTGTTGCTTTAATCATGTTCATTTTTTTCTGGATAAATGATTGTTTTATTAGAGTTGTTGAATTTTAAATTTTAATAGTCGTTTCCATCATCGCCATCGGTGCCGTTAACAACATCGTCAGACATGTAACCGCCATCGGCAACTACATCATCAAACAATCCGTTAACTACATCATCGTTAATACCTAACTGAGGAGCTACAGCAGCAACTAACTTCATGCCGCCAACAGTAACCATACCCGCACCTACATTTTTAAGCATATCACCTTTCATGCCTCCTAAAAGGATTCCGGCAATAACCACCGCGCCCGCGCGAAGTTTATCGTCTTTAATTGTATTGGCTAACATGTTGTTTGCTTTTGAAGCCACAACACCACCGCCTACCATTGCAGCAGAAGGAATAATCCTTTTGCCTATTGTTTTTAATTGTTTCATTGTATTTGTTTTATAAGAGTGAGTTTTTAAAGTTTAATTATTTGCATCTGCTACGCACTTTTTTCTTTGCCGCTGCAACTGCTTTTTTTCCATGCAGCTTTTTTACGAGCAGCAGCCTTCTTTTCAGCACGCTTAGCAGATTGATAGCTTTTGTTGCGAGCAGCAAGTTTGAACATAGAAGCACCACTACGCGCGGCACTTTTCTTTTTTTTCTTTTTGTATGGCATCTTGTTTTTATTTAATTAATTTTTGTTACTTGCAATTACAGCTAACAATAAACCGGCACCTAACAATAATTCAGGGGACGGACTAAATGAAGCATCAGAGCCGCCACCATCAGCAGGAGGCAAGCCGCCACCATTGTCATCATCAGAACCACCATCGCCAGGCTCATCAGAATAGCCATTTTCATAAGACGCTTGTCCTGTAGCCAACAACTCAGCAGCTTGATTAAAATCTACACCGGCACCCTCAGCAGCTTGTAAAATATCGGTTGCAGAAGACTTGTCTCCCTTTTTAACAGCCTTTAAGAACACAGCCAGTCCAATTAAAATAGGAGCAGCAGAAGCAATCAAAACAGCCGTACTTGAACCAGGCTCAATACCTAATCCATTAAAATCCGCATCTTCAATTCCGAAAATTCTTTTTTTCTTTTTACCTGCATTAACAGAATTGATAAGAGCAGAAGATTTGCCTCCCAACTTTTTCCATTTACCCAAAAGCGCACTTCTGTTATTCGCCAAACTATAATCAAGATTTGTCGCCAACCCTCTTACATTCAACCTCACCAACGACAAAAACGCATTACGCGGAACAGCCAACCCAACTTTCTTAATTGCCTTGCCCGCCTCTTTTACAACGTTACCAGCAGCCTTACCAACCTTCTTAACTGTTTTTTTAATTCCCTTGCCAACCTTTTTCAGGAATTTTTTAACCCGTATTTTACCAATTCCGTTAATACCATCTACCTCGTAAACGCCCTGAGCGTCTAACTCTTTCATGGCAAGTATATAATCAGAACTACCAGGAGAAACCAGTTTTATTTTTTGCTTTAAAAGAGATTCGCTAACTGGTTTGTATCGCCTGTTGCTTTTGCGCGCAATTTCGTTTGCCAACAATCTTTGCCTTAAACTACCTTTTTTGCTGCGCTTGTATGCCCTGATTAAGGAGGCATTTATGCCAACGTTATCACTAAGGGTTACTACTTCCATGTTAATACTTTCATTTACCATTGTGTGGTCATACTTATACACAAATGGTTTTTCTTTATTAAAATAATTGTAAACACCATCTACCACAATTCCGTCATCGGGCAAATACACATACACATGTGAGGGTTTTGGATTGTTGCGGTTATAGCTCGTATAACGAAAGGCAACCGTATAACCTAAATTTTGCAATACACTGGCTATGAATAGCGCGTAACTCTTGCAATCTCCGGTACGGTCATTAACGAACCTGTTAGGTAATCGGATTGCCTGTTTTTCATCATCGTCTCTCTGGTATTTAATATTGCGCTTAACAAAATCCCAAACCTTTAAAGCCGCTTCACCCGCACTGCCACTTTTAAACTTTTTAGCAAAATCTTTTGTTTGCCCAACCGCTACAGGAAAGTTTTTTTCAAGTACGGTAATAATATCCGCATTGTTGGCATCAACAACGTTTACCGTTTCTTTATAGTTGGGTCTGGCTAACGTCATACTGTAAATGTGTGGTTAAACTTTACATTACCTACGTTAAGCGACAACAAACCATTTAAAGCAAGCGTTACACTTTTGCCGTCTCTCAATCTTGCAATAATTGTTTTTACTATCTCCATTCCACCTTTAACAGGTATGCCTACGTAAAATTTTACAGGTGCGGTTTGTTTTGGAGGGATTGACACATCACCCCTTACATCAGCAGTGCCAAAAACAGTATTGTTTTGAATAAGGTTAAATGTGCCTCCGGTTGCTTTTATTGTTGCATCTGAGGGGTTGCTTACATCTAACTTAACGTTAAACCAAAACTTTAAAAACAAGCTTCCTAACGTTTTTTGTGCATCAAAGCCCACATCTTTAACCGCCACTTTAAAGCCTTGCGCAAACGCTTCTTTTTGGTTTTTAAACCAGAAATAGGCAGCAGCCCCAACCAGTAGCAGTAACTCCATTACTTACAAATGTTTTTAATGTTAGCAGGGCAACCAGAAGATGCAAGAAACTTTTTAAAATCTGCGTAAGCATTAAAACTTACGTTTGTTTTGCTTACGGAATCGTAAACTAAAATGGTAAGACTTGTTACACTCTCAGCAGGAGGAGCAGCAGTTGTTTTTACTTTTGGAGGCATCGCACTTGTATTGTGAAATGCAAAAAGAGTAAAGCAACGCGGTATTTAAAAGCGCGCTACAATCATTTCCAAACCTTTACCACAATTTGAAATACTCTCCCAACTTAAACAAGCCAAAAAGAGCAATAAAAAACAGTGCAATTAAAATTTTATACAAATCCGATTCAATTCTCTTATTAACCAGGCAAGCCTAAATGTAAATAGATTAACTCAACTTGTTTAGGATAAAAAGTAGTTTGGTAAGGCTGCAACACTAAACCAGGCACACCAATTAGTTTTTTCTTTAGCGTTTTATAACTCACTTTATACTTTCTGCATAAACTTCTCATGTTTTCGGTTGATAATCGGGTTGGCTGTTTACTCATGTATTATGTTAAGTAGATTGTTTTCAATTCATTATAAAAACAGACGCGGAAAACATTACGGCACAAATCTCGCTACATTTACCGCACACATTCTTAATCACAAAAGTATATGAAAAAACTAATGATTACAGCAGCATTAACAGCATTTTTTTATGTTGGTTATGCCAAACCCCCCCCCCCCCCCCCCCCAACCCCCCCCGGGGGACCACCAAGGGGGGGCTTTTTTTTTTTTTGGGCGACCCCCCCCCCCCACCCCCTTTTTTTTTAAAAAAACAACACCCCCCCCCCCCCGGGGGGGAAACCCCCCCCCCCCCCCAGCAAGGAAAAATTTTAAAAAAGGGGGGGGGACCCCCCCCCCCCCCGGGCGTTTTTTTTTTTTTTCCCCCCCCCCGGCCACCCACACAAAGCCCAACCAAAAAATTTTAAAAAAAAAAGGGGGCGAAACCCCCTTACACATAAATAAACCCCAACCCTTTTTAAATTAAGATTAACTGGTCTTTGGAATTGTAACGCATTAGCTCAACAAAATTAAAATAGTGCGGTTTTTTTCGTTCGCACATAGCAACAACCGTAATACCAAAATAATCTATGTACTGGTAAACACGTATGCCGGTATCTGTTAAAAACACCAGGCTATTGCATCGCTTTATTTTTTGCGCGAGGTTTTTATTCGGAGAGTGAGTTTTTTGCATAATCTAAACGGTTTATCAGTTGCATTAAATCTTTTGAAAAATAATCTGCGTCAATCTCGTTAATGATTTTATTCTCATCAACGTTATTGTCATACCTCATTAACAAGGCACGCGCGCGTTCGCTGTATTCATCCATATCGGATATTATACTGCGCATCTGTTTGTAAGTGATAATTTTACTCATGGTTTTTGTATTTTAAACTTTCTGTTTTGTCTTGAATTTTTGCAACGTCCACACGTAAGTCTCCAACACGCTCGCTAATGGAAGTTAACTTCTCCATTATAACCGTTTGGTTTTCGTTAAACGTGCGATTCTTTTCGTCTTGCATCATTTTTAAGTTTTGCATCTGGTTTTTCATTACGCTTAAATCAATACTCACGCTTACATAGTGAGTAAAAAATATGGATGCAAGCGTAAGCGCAAAGCCAAGCAATTGCCCAAGCGTAACCTCAGCCTTTAGAAAAGAGCGCGGTTTGTTCTCCGTTTGTTCTATCATAATGTAATTTATAAATCTGTAGTTGCTCGTCAACTCTCTTTTCTATTGAGATTGCTTCCCTGAACAATTTACCGGCATAAGGCGAACATGCTTTACGTGCTGTAAAGTAGGAGGATTGCGCTCTGCGCAATTCCCCTACTAATTTTACAAATGATTCCAGTTGCATCATTGCAGTAATGTTAAGTTGCTAAGATTAAGGTTAACGTTGTAAAAACCTCTTTCCGCACCTTCTTTTTGAATATAACTGCCATTTACATAAACAGTTAATTCAGCCTTAACACCTGCAACAGTAGCAGAGTGCAAATCTTTACCCAACCAGTCAGCGGGAATTTTCTCCATTCCCTTGCCAAATACTGAGATTTTGAAAACAGAATCCTTGCCAACCTTTTCGCCAAAATCATCTGTTCTGCCAGGTTCCATAAACAAGAGTTCTAAGTACTCTCCACTTTTTTCTGTTTTTTGCTTGTTACTACATGCGGTAACAAAGCCTTTCATTTTTAATTGTGCCATTGTTGTTTGTTGTTTGGATTGTTATTGTTTAGTGAATTATAATTTATATTCTTTTTCAGCCTCCCTAAAACCATCAATAGAATTGTTCCTCATCCTTATGCGTATTTTACCGCCTAACCGTTCTCTCACCTCAAGGGATAGCGTTGAATTAAGAAAAGAGTCCTCGTTTCTCAAAATTGCCGTCTCAAGCAAATAGAGAGCCTCAGATGAATTTAAAAAAGCCAAAAGCTGAAATCGTATTTTCTCGCCTTGACTATACTGTTCTGTTTTTTTTGTTGCCATTGTTGTTTATTGTTTAAATTGTTTATATTGATTAATTCTTTTTTTGCGCGACTGCCCCGTTATATTCAATCCCCAATCCTCTACTTAAGCAAGCCTTCTCCACACACCCCGGAATTAAACTTCCTACGGCTACTGCCAAAGTGTTTTTTTATCTCTCCTATTGCTTTACTTAATCGCTCCGTCTCTCTCCCTTGCCTTATCTCATCATTTAAACTTTCCAACTTTTTTATAAAAATTTTATCCATGCGGTTGCTTTCGTGCTTTTCTGTTAGCCGCTTAAACTTTAGTAATGGAGTAAAAGGAGCAAACAAATTCAGTTGTTCAAGCCTCGTTTTTCTTTTTGCCTTTTCCTCGTCATTCGGATTCTTAAAAAAAACAAAATATTTATCTACCAAAGCCTTATACAAGTCTGGTATTACTTCCCTGTTTAACACATCAGGAAAAGCAATTGTACTATAGTCGTTCCCTGTTGTATCATCATCAGGAGAAAAACCACCACCATTTTTAATTGAAAACTCTAAACGCCAAACGTCATTGTCGTTCAACAATTCGTTTTGCTCCCAATCCTCAACAATGTATGGTTTATGTTTTTTTTCTTTCAACTCAACACTTTTATTATAGAGGTAATAACTAATTAAACTGCTACGCGAGCCCCAACGTATATACTCATGCGTTATATCTGTATTGTGATTGCCAACGAGCTTAAATTTTCCTTTTCCTTTTTTGAGATAGGAGTTATTTAAAAAACGTTTAATCAAATCGTGCGGGTGTAAGCCATTGTAAAAGCGTTGCAAATCTAACGAGAGGTCTAACCGCGATATATTTTTAACTGATAGCTCTAACTCCTCTAAACATTTAGTTGTCTCGTAAATTAAGCCACTCTGATACAAAAAAGAGTTTTCAAACTTAACCAGGATAATATTAGAATCTAAAGCAGCACTGCGCGGATGAGAGACAACAACGGCAACAGGTTTGTTTGTTTGGCGGTTTGTTACGTTCTGAATTAATCCCCACTGCGTACTACTGTAACCGGCAGGCTTAACAACAAAGTGTTTTGATTCTGAAATTATATTGCTCTCACGCGATAATCTACAGTTTAACTGCAACCAATCCACATTTAAAGAATAAGTTTTCAACATGCTTTAAGCCTCCATTTTTAAGGGGGAGGGGGGGGTACCCCCCCCTAAACGGATTAAACATTTAATAATCAGCGAGAAAAACTGCAAAAACGGCAAATTTTTTGGCAAGTTGACAGCCGTATTACTTGACGGCTGTAGGAGTTTTCGCAAATTATTTTTTAACATAAACACAAGAAAGAATAAACTAAATATGCTAAGTAGATACAAAAAAAACAGAAACAACACAACAGTAATATAATTAGTATTGCCGGTAAGATGCTTAGTACTATCGGCACGAGAGATAAAATAATTCTTTTCATGCGTATATTGTTAGGGTTGTTTGTCGTTAATTATTTCGTGCATAAGCAAAAGAGCCATAAAGCGCACGTTTTGAGTTTCGGGATGTGTAGGCGAGTGCTCACCTTCCCTTAAAAAAGCAAGCCAATGAACGTTGTATGTTATTGCCTCTCTTGTAGTGGGCTGAAAATAATCAACAAACAAAGACAGCCATTTACCAGGAGCCGAAACAGCCGCAATACAATTACAGGTTGGGCGCAAAGTATAACTGTACTCAACAGCAGCTTTGTAATAGACATTTTTTTTCATGCGTATATTTTTTTAGAGTTTTTTTTCATAATCCGCAATTACCAGAACACTCGTTTGAAAATAAATCTAATTTGTTGCCAGTAAAGTTTACTTCGTCTAACGGAACGCACGAACGATGTAAAAACAGTTGCTCCTTGCAACCCTTACTCCTTGAATCCCTTATTAAATAATCCAACTTAACAGCCAATTGAAAAAACTCAGGTTGATTAACCTTCATACTTTGCCAACGTGAATCACTTTGAAAAGGACAAAAGAAGCAAGCAGACTTTGGGGGTATTGGCAAATGCCTTTTATTATACCACCTAAAACAATCACCTCTATTATAACTGTAAAATGAGTACACCTTATTCAGCTTATTTTTTGTTGCAGAATACCCGCACAACGGATAAAAAACAGTTGCCCAATTACTCTTTGAATAATTCATTCTTGTTATCTCATCAATGGTTATACCCATATACAAATCAGTTTTAGGAAACCTTGCAAACTTTTTTAAACCATACAGCGCACGAATACTTTTATTGACCTCATCAATTTTATATTCTTTCGTGCATTGCCTTCTTAAAATTCCTATTTCACCATTCGCGCTTTTAGTAAAACACGGGATTGAGGCAAAACGCCCTCCAGTTGAATTTGTGCCATTTATTAAATCATTGTAAAGGCTCTTTTTACCAGTAACAACAATAGGTACACCGTTATTTGATTTTTGCCATGAAATCAACCAGTTCAAATAAGCATAGGTCTCCGGCATTTCAGAGCCAGGGTCAGCAAATACAGCATAATCCAAACGAGGCAATTCGCCCAAACTTGACATTAGATAAATCAATGTACTTTGCAACCCCATACCTAAACTTAATATTTTCATGCGTATATTTTTTTAGAGTTAATTTGTTGTTCAACGTATGCGCCCCACTGAGAAGCCATTGCAGAAGCTACACCTGTGTATGTTTTAGAACGAAGCCGCGCCCTGTCTTTTCCTGGTGGCATATAGTGAACTTTTGCATATTCCCTGTAAGGCAGCTTTATCATTTCAGATTCAACATTTTCGCCATTACTCAACAACGGCAATCCATTTAAAAACAAACAGGTTGTTTTTCTTTCGGTATGCCCAAACTGATAAGGTTGTATTATCTGCGATGCTTTAAAAGGAAAACCGTAATCAACCATTTCAGCATACAACACAGGAAACCACTTTTTAATGTATTTCCCACTCATTATACCAACTGGATTTTCAGAACAGTTGCTTACCTTCCATACTTCAAAAAAAAACCGGATTGACTTCTCCTGTGTGCCGTTTTCTCTTTTATACCAAAAATGCCTGGCACCACTAACAGCAAGGTCTGTGCATGGTTGAAAGGTTATAGTTAAATCTGGCTTTAACTCATCAAACGCCTTAAAGAAATCTTTTTGTAAATGCCATTCAGGTTTACCACCCGAGCAGGGTTGTATGTCATTTGAATAAGCCTCATATCCTAAACTCCTAAAGGCTTTGCACACTACCTGGCTTTCTTCGCATCCGATTAACACCCTCATGCGCAAAAACGGCTATAGTGAAACTTATTTATAAGACGAAAGCGCAACAACTTTTTTAATAAAATGGTGAACAGATACGGACGTTTCATTGAAGTTTTTTTACAATCCGTTGTAATGGTTTGTTTACTTAACATAATGTTAATTGAGGCTCACTCACTCGTTTATTATGTTAAGTAGGGAAGTACCCCCACAACGAAAAAAATGTTGTTTTGTTGGCACAAACCTATATCACCAACCACACAACAAACAAACCAAATAAATTTTGTTATTAACAGCAAATTGTTAACGTAAAAAATAACTAACGTAAACAAAACAGCACAATGAAAAAACGGCAAAAGGAGGGAAGTTTTTCTGACGACCGGTATGTGTTCGCGTGTGAATAATTCGGGATGAGTGCGCCTACAAAACAAAAAGCTGAGCGCAAACTCAGCTTTTGTTACATTCCGTATCGTGTTGCTTGTTCGCAGACTTCCCGGTCTACCACGCAACAGCACAATAATAAGCAACGCGCAAATAGGTTGCGCGCTGTAGAATAGGTATTTTTTAACAGGCTATTGTTTACCAGGAGGCAAACCGGTAACATTATAATCTTTGGCAAAAATTAATCCTATACCTGTAACTATTGCCGTTACTCCTGTAACTAAATCACCATGAATAATTGATGCAATACCGCCCAATATTCCGGCTATTCCTGTAAGTGTTGTTTTAGGGTTTCTCATATTATATCACATTTGAATTTTCAAGTTTAACCTCAATTAAATCGTTTGTGTTGGCTCCTATTGTAGTTAGGTTGGTCTCAACCACGCCACCGTAAACATCTTGTGTTGCAGTAGTAGCAGCCACAACAAAACCGGAACCATCATGCCCGTAATACTTACCGCTTATTGTTAATTTAACGGCATTAACACTGTTATCTACACTTATCATTCCGTTAGGGTAAGTACCGTTTAATCCGCTTATGTAACTGCCCTGAGTTATACCAACCTCACACGGAGACGAAGTAGCATCAATAGTTATTGCCGGAATAGTGTCATCAATTACCGGATTGCTTATTTCATGGAAAACAGAAATTTTATCAAATTGTATTGTTGCGCCATCTACAAGTATGGGTGATAAATCTGTTTTAAAATTCATATTCCCAAAACACCTAAAACCATTAAACAAACCGGAGCTACCCCAAAAACTACATTCGCCCCGAAGTGTAAGAGGCTGAACGGACGCGCCTAAATCACAAAAGAAGTCGCCATGTATGTGGAAGTTAAAAATTGTGCCTGTATCGTTTACTATAATAACATAACCATTTAACTTACTTGCAGGGTGAATGTAAACACTCTTGTAAGTTTCCTCGCACGAAATACCATCATTCATATAAATGGTATCGCCTTTAATTACAATCTTATCGTATGCGTTTCCGCCTATTATAGCCAATTGGGTTAAGAAGTATAAATCCTCAGTGCAATCAATTACACAACTTAATAGACCGTTGTTTGGCTCAAAGTTGACTACTACTAACGATTTACATTTGATTGCGGCCTGCACTGTAGTTCCGTCTGTTCCGTCAAACAAATCACCAATCTCAATATCGCCAAAGCCATCAATAAAAAATTGCTCGTTTTCGTCCCAAGCTGTAGGGTTAAACGTTAAGTTAACACCAGGAGACAAATACATGCGCACAACAAGTGGCAACGCACCCGAGTAAGTATAATTACCAGGATAAACTATTACCGTATAATCATCACCAGGCATTGCGGCAATTGCAGTGCCAACGGTTAAGTAAGGTAAATCTAAACGGTCTGGCAAGGCTGTAGCATCATTGCCGTTTTCCATAACAAACAAACATTTGTCAATAGGTAAACTGGTTAAGCCACCACCACCACCGCCACCAATAGCAACACCAGTGCAATTAATCATGCTCTATACCTCCAAACTATATAAACATTGCAAGCTGTAACGGCTGCACCAGGCTCAAAAGTTAAATCCCAGTTGCCTTTTATTATTTCACCTTCGTTTGCGCTAAGCGTAAACACATCGCCCGCGAAGGTTGCAGAAACAGGGCGCAACGGCAAATTATTGATATATGCGGTTGCTGTACCCCTGTTGATTATCATTATATCAATAAAATTCCAATTGAGTTTTATCGCCTTATTTGCGAATTGAAAATTTGCAACTGTTTTTGTCATTTTGTTTCGTCCTCAGTTAATAATAAAAAAAAAAGTATCACTACAGCAATTTTTCCAAGTGTTAGCATACCGCCTTTTATTTCCTCGCCATAAGCATAAGCAACCTCACGCGCGCCTCGCAATCAATACAGGAGGTTTTATCCATGTACGCAACCAAAAGGCGGCAATTTCTTTAGGGCTCTTTTTTTCGTTAAACATTTTTAGCAGTGTACTTTTAGCAAAGCCATTTACACCAATATTGTAACAGAAGGAAACCAACGCATCAAACACGTTTTGACTAACAGCCACTTTTAAACCATTGCTAACGGCACCCGCATACTTTAAAATATCCTGGTTAAATAACTCCTCTGCTTTTGCCTCAGTGATTCCCTGCATTAAATACTCTTCTCCCGGTTGTATCTGATGCCCGTAACCTATACTGTACTCTATACGAGGAGTTGGTGCGTAGTCATCTACATAAGGTTTTAACCTGAGTTGCTCAGTTGACTTTAACCATTTTTTGCCGCGTTCGCTTATTGTCATACTTTAAAATTCGGCAAAGGGTTAACTATTGTTTTTACTTTAAGCAATTCATCAGGATTAAGGAACGACTGCAAATAAGAAATCAAATCAGTATTGTAATACAAGCTAAATTTATCGCTCAGGTAACTAACTTGACTTTTTGTTTTCATTCTTTTGAAAACATCGTAAACAGCAGCCTCGTCATCATTAACCAACCCTTTTGCATTATACAACTGCTTTGCGTAAATCTTTGCTCCTGCATCGGTTAAAATCATTGCACCGGCACCGCCTTGCTTCCAAAATTTAGGGTCAAAATAATTTGCATTGATTAATGATGCTGCGTTAACATCATCGGCACTTTTAATAAGCCCGAAAGCCTGAGCTATTTGCCGAAAAAAAAACAGCGCGCCCAAGCCAATTGCAACCGGAACAATATACTCAGTGTTTTTACTCATAACATTCCTTTTGCTAAATCGTATTTAGGGCGGTTGCTAGTAACCAGTGTTGCAATATTTTCTATCACTGAAATATAATCAGGGTCAGACTTACTCCAAACATCTAACGCATTGCGTAAACGTTCTTTTGGGTTTACACCGCTAACGTCATCCGCTAACGCTGTAGTAGGAGGAGAGAAGGATTGGCTGCCATTAACAGCCATCTTACCGTTAACACCTCCAACAAGCATTGGCAATAAACTACCTATTGCCGTTTCCAACATATCCGGTTTCTCTTTCTTTTTATTTTCTAACGCCTCAAGTCGCTTTAATAACTCGTTTTTTTCTGTTAGATGCGAAAGCTGTAAATCAAAGTTTTTTTGCATCATGGATATTACAGTACTATCCATACGATTGCCGCCACCATTAACAGCCACATCAGAAACGCCACCCAACTTAATACGCAACGAAAAAGCGTTGATTTTACCACCCTTCGCAATTTCTTTTCCAGGCTTATCTTTTAATTTTAATGTAACATAACCGCCACCATCTACACTTTCCATCCATTCTTCTAAACGTACAATTGCCTCATCTGAGGTTTCACATTCAATTTTATGCAATAGCGTTGCACCATCGTACACATCAACATAAGAAAGGCACTCCTCTCTTATTTTCTCAATAACGTAACTGATTTTTTGTGTAACTGCCATTTGATTGCTTTGGTTTATCTCTGTACCGGAACTCTAAAAAAATAACCTTGGTCTGTTAAGGCAAACGCGCCCAACTTTTCTAACCAACTATTGTCAAAATCGTACACATCGTTAAAAGGAGTGTATTGGTTTTTCCTTCCTTTATGCGAATATCCCCATTGACGTTGGTAGTAGAAACTTAACACCGGCAAATTGTTTACCGTTAATGTTTTTGTTTTTTCTGTACCAGGTTAATTGCAAAGAACTGATCACTCGTTAAATCGTTGTTGTATGTTGTGCCTGTACCAAAATCAGGAATTTGAGGCATAAACTCGCCAACGTGCCGTATTCCTGTTAATATTTTGTCCGTTAAAAAATTTAGACCCTTCAAATAAATGCGTTGGTTAGGTATTGCCGCGTTAACTTGCTCCATGGTAAATGAAGCGACATAACTTTTATCATCTATTTTATTAGGAGCCCGCATTAGTAGTAATAAAAAGAAAGTACAACAGATTGCCCGGCAGACAATGAAGCCGTGCCCAACAGCGTAATGTAGCTTTTAGGAAGATTAAATTTTTTGTTTTGGTACTCTGTAACATCACCACCGTTAAGCGATTTTGTAAGAGAGTTATAAGGTAACTGGTAAATATCTTCTGTTGATGCTTCAACTAAAGTTACTACCACATTAGAACCGCCTGTTTGGTTTACAACTGCATTTTGTGCAGGAGAGAAGGACAAAATACTACTGTTGTAACTTTCCATTTGTTCGGTAGTTACATGGCGCAACTCAGGTATATCACCCAAATAAATACGTTGTCCGGCAGTAGGGTTGGGGATATTTATCTCAACCAAATAATGTTTTTTTACTGGCTTCACTTGTTTTTGTTTTTAAGAGTTTAAGAACCCTGTTGCCAGTTAAGGCAACAGGGATAAGGAGGGAGAATATTAACCAATACCAAACTTTAAACTTCAGGATTGAATTTTGCTCCATTTTGTACGTAGAAGCCACGCAATATGCAAACTGCATAGTTTGTGCTTGCCGTACCTGCCATTGATATGCTATCTGGCAAGGTGCAAAATATCTGGTTGTTATCACTACCACTTAAACGAATAGTTGGCAGTGTATCGTAAAAACCGAAATCCGGTGCGCTGTACTCATCGCGCGGCATAACTACAGCCGGTCCTTGTCCCTGCTGAGATTGCCCAACGCGGTAAAACCTACGTATCTCGTCATTGTCAATAAACGTTGTTTGGTTTACCTTAATAGAATATTTACCGTTGTAAAAATTCATAAGGTTATCCGCTTCGCCCGCTGTACTGAATACAGTAGGGTTAGGGAATGTGCGCACAATAGCTTTAGCAATATCGGTTTGACTTGCTGTAGTTGTTGTGCCCGCCTTAAAGATGCCTAAAAACATTTTTGTAATGTGAAAGGCATCAGGAATTAACAAGCGTTTTTCGGTAACGTTTGTTGTGCTGCCCTGATTTGCTAAAACATTAAAGTTTACAGCATTTTGGGCACCTCCCTGTAAGGAGGCTTCTAAACGCAAATAGCCTTGTGTAACTACTGCTTTAGGGTTTCCGCGATACATGTTAATGAAAAAATTTGCATCAGCACGCATGTTGTTTGTTGCTTTAATCATGTTCATTTTTTTCTGGATAAATGATTGTTTTATTAGAGTTGTTGAATTTTAAATTTTAATAGTCGTTTCCATCATCGCCATCGGTGCCGTTAACAACATCGTCAGACATGTAACCGCAACAGGCAACTACATCATCAAACAATCCGTTAACTACATCATCGTTAATACCTAACTGAGGAGCTACAGCAGCAACTAACTTCATGCCGCCAACAGTAACCATACCCGCACCTACATTTTTAAGCATATCACCTTTCATGCCTCCTAAAAGGATTCCGGCAATAACCACCGCGCCCGCGCGAAGTTTATCGTCTTTAATTGTATTGGCTAACATGTTGTTTGCTTTTGAAGCCACAACACCACCGCCTACCATTGCAGCAGAAGGAATAATCCTTTTGCCTATTGTTTTTAATTGTTTCATTGTATTTGTTTTATAAGAGTGAGTTTTTAAAGTTTAATTATTTGCATCTGCTACGCACTTTTTTCTTTGCCGCTGCAACTGCTTTTTTCCATGCAGCTTTTTTACGAGCAGCAGCCTTCTTTTCAGCACGCTTAGCAGATTGATAGCTTTTGTTGCGAGCAGCAAGTTTGAACATAGAAGCACCACTACGCGCGGCACTTTTCTTTTTTTTCTTTTTGTATGGCATCTTGTTTTTATTTAATTAATTTTTGTTACTTGCAATTACAGCCACCAATAAACCGGCACCCAACAACAAACCAGGAGACGGACTAAATGAAGCATCAGAGCCGCCACCATCAGCAGGAGGCAAGCCGCCACCATTGTCATCATCTGAACCACCATCGCCAGGCTCATCAGAATAGCCGTTCTCATAAGCCGCCTGTCCTGTAGCCAACAACTCAGCAGCTTGATTAAAATCTACACCGGCACCCTCAGCAGCTTGTAAAATATCGGTGGCAGAGGTTGTATCTCCTTTTTTAACAGACTTTAAAAAAACAGCCATTGCAATTAAAATAGGAGCAGCAGAAGCAAGAGCGACACTAATACTGCCTATACCATTTAAATCACCAATTGATTTTTTATTTGCGCCCACGTTTATTGCATTTCTTAACGCACTTTCTTTTCCTCCCAACTTTCTCCATGTGCTAAACATTTTAGAGGAGTTGCCACCTAATTGCGCCTTTAACGCTCTCGCCATATTGCGCACATTCAACCTCACCAACGACAAAAACGCATTACGTGGAGCCGCTAAACCAACTTTTTTAATTGCCTTGCCCGCTTCCTTTACAACGTTACCGGCAGCCTTACCAACCTTCTTAACTGTTTTTTTAATTCCCTTGCCTACTTTTTTCAGGAATTTTTTAACACGTATTTTACCAATTCCGTTAATACCATCCACCTCGTAAACGCCCTGAGCGTCTAACTCTTTCATGGCAAGTATATAATCAGAGCTACCAGGACTAACGAGTTTAATTTTTTGCTTTAAAAGAGATTCGCTAACCGGTTTGTATCGCCTGTTGCTTTTGCGCGCAATTTCATTAGCCAACAATCGTTGGCGCAAACTACCTTTTTTGCTACGCTTGTATGCTCTGATTAAAGAGGCATTTATGCCAACGTTATCACTAAGTGTTACTACTTCCATGTTAATACTTTCATTTGCCATTACGTGGTCATACTTATACACGTATGGTTTTTCTTTATTAAAATAATTGTAAACACCATCCACCACAATTCCATCATCAGGCAAATACACATACACATGCGAGGGCTTTGGATTGTTACGGTTATAACTCGTATAACGAAAAGCAACCGTATAACCTAAGTTTTGCAACACACTTGCTATAAACAGCGCGTAACTTTTACAATCTCCGGTGCGGTCATTAACGAACCTATTCGGCAATCTTATTGCCTGTTTTTCGTCATCGTCTCTTTGGTATTTAATATTGCGCTTAACAAAATCCCAAACCTTTAAAGCCGCTTCGCCCGCACTTGCACTTTTAAACTTTTTAGCAAAATCTTTTGTTTGCCCAACCGCTACAGGAAAGTTTTTTTCAAGTACGGTAATAATATCCGCATTGTTGGCATCAACAACATTTACTGTTTCTTTATAGTTGGGTCTCGCTAACATCTATACAGTAAATGTGTGGTTAAACTTTACATTACCTACGTTAAGCGACAACAAACCATTTAAAGCAAGCGTTACACTTTTGCCGTCTCTCAATCTTGCAATAATTGTTTTTACTATCTCCATTCCACCTTTAACAGGTATGCCTACGTAAAATTTTACCGGTGCGGTTTGTTTTGGAGGGATTGACACATCGCCCCTTACATCAGCAGTGCCAAAAACAGTATTGTTTTGAATAAGGTTAAATGTGCCTCCGGTTGCTTTTATTGTTGCATCCGAGGGGTTGATTACATCTAACTTAACGTTAAACCAAAACTTTAAAAACAAGCTCCCTAACGTTTTTTGTGCATCAAAGCCCACATCTTTAACCGCCACTTTAAAGCCTTGCGCAAACGCTTCTTTTTGGTTTTTAAACCAGAAATAGGCAGCAGCCCCAACCAGTAGCAGTAACTCCATTACTTACAAATGTTTTTAATGTTAGCAGGGCAACCAGAAGATGCAAGAAACTTTTTAAAATCTGCGTAAGCATTAAAACTTACGTTTGTTTTGCTTACGGAATCGTAAACTAAAATGGTAAGACTTGTTACACTCTCAGCAGGAGGAGCAGCAGTTGTTTTTACTTTTGGAGGCATCGCACTTGTATTGTGAAATGCAAAAAGAGTAAAGCAACGCGGTATTTAAAAGCGCGCTACAATCATTTCCAAACCTTTACCACAATTTGAAATACTCTCCCAACTTAAACAAGCCAAAAAGAGCAATAAAAAACAGTGCAATTAAAATTTTATACAAATCCGATTCAATTCTCTTATTCACCAGGCAAGCCTAAATGTAAATAGATTAACTCAACTTGTTTAGGATAAAAAGTAGTTTGGTAAGGCTGCAACACTAAACCAGGCACACCAATTAGTTTTTTCTTTAGCGTTTTATAACTCACGTTATACTTTCCGCATAAACTTCTCATGTTTTCGGTTGATAATCGGGTTGGCTGTTTACTCATGTATTATGTTAAGTAGATTGTTTTCAATTCATTATAAAAACAGACGCGGAAAACATTACGGCACAAATCTCGCTACATTTACCGCACACATTCTTAATCACAAAAGTATATGAAAAAACTAATGATTACAGCAGCATTAACAGCATTTTTTTATATTTAATTCATTTTTTAAATTAAGATTAACTGGTTTTTGGAATTGTAACGCATTAGCTCAACAAAATTAAAATAGTGCGGTTTTTTTCGTTCGCACATAGCAACAACTGTAATACCAAAATAATCTATGTACTGGTAAACACGTATGCCGGTATCTGTTAAAAACACCAGGCTATTGCATCGCTTTATTTTTTGCGCGAGGTTTTTATTCGGAGAGTGAGTTTTTTGCATAATCTAAACGGTTTATCAGTTGCATTAAATCTTTTGAAAAATAATCTGCGTCAATCTCGTTAATGATTTTATTCTCATCAACGTTATTGTCATACCTCATTAACAAGGCACGCGCGCGTTCGCTGTATTCATCCATATCGGATATTATACTGCGCATCTGTTTGTAAGTGATAATTTTACTCATGGTTTTTGTATTTTAAACTTTCTGTTTTGTCTTGAATTTTTGCAACGTCCACACGTAAGTCTCCAACACGCTCGCTAATGGAAGTTAACTTCTCCATTATAACCGTTTGGTTTTCGTTAAACGTGCGATTCTTTTCGTCTTGCATCATTTTTAAGTTTTGCATCTGGTTTTCATTACGCTTAAATCAATACTCACGCTTACATAGTGAGTAAAAATATGGATGCAAGCGTAACCGCAAAGCCAAGCAATTGCCCAAGCGTAACCTCAGCCTTTAGAAAAGAGCGCGGTTTGTTCTCCGTTTGTTCTATCATAATGTAATTTATAAATCTGTAGTTGCTCGTCAACTCTCTTTTCTATTGAGATTGCTTCCCTGAACAATTTACCGGCATAAGGCGAACATGCTTTACGTGCTGTAAAGTAGGAGGATTGCGCTCTGCGCAATTCCCCTACTAATTTTACAAATGATTCCAGTTGCATCATTGCAGTAATGTTAAGTTGCTAAGATTAAGGTTAACGTTGTAAAAACCTCTTTCCGCACCTTCTTTTTGAATATAACTGCCATTTACATAAACAGTTAATTCAGCCTTAACACCTGCAACAGTAGCAGAGTGCAAATCTTTACCCAACCAGTCAGCGGGAATTTTCTCCATTCCCTTGCCAAATACTGAGATTTTGAAAACAGAATCCTTGCCAACCTTTTCGCCAAAATCATCTGTTCTGCTGGTTCCATAAACAAGAGTTCTAAGTACTCTCCACTTTTTCTGTTTTTTGCTTGTTACTACATGCGGTAACAAAGCCTTTCATTTTTAATTGTGCCATTGTTGTTTGTTGTTTGGATTGTTATTGTTTAGTGAATTATAATTTATATTCTTTTTCAGCCTCCCTAAAACCATCAATAGAATTGTTCCTCATCCTTATGCGTATTTTACCGCCTAACCGTTCTCTCACCTCAAGGGATAGCGTTGAATTAAGAAAAGAGTCCTCGTTTCTCAAAATTGCCGTCTCAAGCAAATAGACAGCCTCAGATGAATTTAAAAAAGCCAAAAGCTGAAATCGTATTTTCTCGCCTTGACTATACTGTTCTGTTTTTTTTGTTGCCATTGTTGTTTATTGTTTAAATTGTTTATATTGATTAATTCTTTTTTTGCGCGACTGTTATATTTCAATCCCCTTACTTGCAGCCCACGGAATTAAATTACGGCTACTGCCAAAGTGTTTTTTTATCTCTCCTATTGCTTTACTTAATCGCTCCGTCTCTCTCCCTTGCCTTATCTCATCATTTAAACTTTCCAACTTTTTTATAAAAATTTTATCCATGCGGTTGCTTTCGTGCTTTTCTGTTAGCCGCTTAAACTTTAGTAATGGAGTAAAAGGAGCAAACAAATTCAGTTGTTCAAGCCTCGTTTTTCTTTTTGCCTTTTCCTCGTCATTCGGATTCTTAAAAAACAAAATATTTATCTACCAAAGCCTTATACAAGTCTGGTATTACTTCCTGTTTAACACATCAGGAAAGCAATTGTACTATAGTCGTTCCCTGTTGTATCATCATCAGGAGAAAAACCACCACCATTTTTAATTGAAAACTCTAAACGCCAAACGTCATTGTCGTTCAACAATTCGTTTTGCTCCCAATCCTCAACAATGTATGGTTTATGTTTTTTTCTTCAACTCAACACTTTATTATAGAGGTAATAACTAATTAAACTGCTACGCGAGCCCCAACGCATAACTCATGCGTTATATCTGTATTGTGATTGCCAACGAGCTTAAATTTTCCTTTTCCTTTTTGAGATAGGAGTTATTTAAAACGTTTAATCAAATCGTGCGGGTGTAAGCTATTGTAAAAGCGTTGCAAATCTAACGAGAGGTCTAACCGCGATATATTTTTAACTGATAGCTCTAACTCCTCTAAACATTTAGTTGTCTCGTAAATTAAGCCACTCTGATACAAAGAGTTTTCGAGGAAACGCGGATAATATTAGAATCTAAAGCAACTGCGCGGATGAGAGACAACAACGG